>JAKJEQ010000057.1:3703-12044 GCA_022705345.1 Planctomycetota bacterium
AGCGCTTCGCTTGAAGAGCAGCGAATCAATAACCTGGTAGAAGAGCTTAGAGATTCTACAGATAAAGCAAAAGCCCAAATCGCGCTCGAAGCCATCGGCAAACCGACAATAGACAAGTTGCTGCCTTTGCTCGAATCCGAGGATGTAAATACGAAATTTGCGGCAGGGACAAATCTAATTGCGATTGGCGATGACAGGGCATTGAAAATGATGCGCGATTTTGCGCAAAATCCGGATTCTGTGCACAGGATGCAGGCAATCATTAATGTCGGCGAATTTGCCTCTAAAAACAATACTGTCGCCCTGATGAACCGGCTTGTCAACGACGAGAATTTCGATGTCAGGTATACCGCCTACTCATATTTATGTTCAAACAATGACCCTTCGATTATCCGAACAGTAATTTCGGATGACTTTTTTATCGACCAGGTCATAAGTGCCGGCCAAAAAATAATTTACACCTCAAGGAAACAGCAGCCCGGAATCGTTCTTTTCGGAGCGCCTGTTGATTGCGAAAAAGGGATTTACATCGAATCACAAGACGGCAATATTATCATTAATTCCGAACCTGCCGATGAGCGGGTCTCAATTTTGAGAAAGCACCCGGTAACGGGCGGACTTATGGGGCCGTTGAAATGTTCAACGCGAGTTGCCGATATAATTAAACTGCTCGGCGATCCGCCATCGCCTAAAGACGATAAAAAACGTCCCGGCCTTGGCGTACCTTATTCTGAAATAGTAGTTATGCTTAAAAATATGGTCGATAAAGGGGCAGTAAACGCATCGTTCGTCCTTGGGCCCATCGAGTAATAATTAAACGAATCTCAATGAAAAAACCCCCGTTTACACGGGGGTTTTTTAATTTTAAAACTCTCATCAAAATCTTTTACATTCCGAGTTTCTGAATCATGGATTTAAGCTTTTCTACTTCCGTGTTGTTTTCAAGGTACGACTTGATAAGCTTCTGGTGGAGTTCTTCACCCCTGTCGTATAACCTCTTTAGCCGCTTGGGTTTAGTTGACTGAATGGCGTAAGCGGCCATCAGCGGAAACGCAAGGGTCACATCGAGATATGCGGTTACGGTTTCTTCGAGTTTTGTCGGGTCGATCTTGCCCCAGCTTGCGGCTTCTGAAGGCGGAGCGCCTGAAAGACCGCCGGTATCCGGCCTTGCATCGGTTACGTTAATATCGTAGTCCTGGCCTGCTTCAGGAATCATAAGCACTTCCTGAATCTGGGGTTCTGTTTGCAGAGTGAAATTCTTGGGACTTCCGCCGCCGATGAGAATAACACCCGTCTTTCCTTTCTCGTAGTTTTTGGCATTCAACACAATTGCTGTTGTATCGTTTACATCGATGCTCGGATTGATTTTCAGCTTGAATTTATCTGAAAGCCCCTGCGATTCGGCAAGAAGTTCAAGGCCTGCGACGTTCATTCCGATTGTGGAATCGCCGGGCGAAGATGTGAAGACAGGTACGCCGTTTCTGTAAGCGGCGGCAAGAATGCTGACCTGGCCGAGGTTGTGCTTTTCTTCAAGCTCGCTAAGCACTTTGCCCAAATGATGATAGAACTCGCGAGTTCCCATCTCTTTCTGGAATTCCGGCCTGATGAGAATCTCTCTTAGGCGGCGGTCCGTTTCCATAAGGACATCTTCATAATCGAAGAGAATATCATAGATTCTGGTAATTCCCTTTGCCCTTAAATCGACATCGTCAACTGTGTGACTGCCTCTAAACATAGGCAGATTAAAGGCATAATGAATGTCATGGTACATATTGGCGCCGGTACCGACGAGCCAATCGATAAAGCCGTGGTTCATCAGCGGAATGACCGTCGACGGTCCCAGACCTGCGGGCGTCAGTGCGCCGGCGAGGCTGACTCCAATAGTGACATCATCCTGTGAATACCTGTCGCGGAGAAGATGACATGCGGCTCTGAGTCTGCCGCCGTTGTAGGCATCGAGATTATCGATCAAAGAGACGATGGTCGTGTCTTTTGTTATCGGCTCGGGAAGAACCCGTTTGCCCTGAAGATATTTTGCCCTGCCGGGGCAATTGGTTTTTTTATCGTTCATATCTTACTTTCCTTACAAAGTTTATGTAATAATTTGTCCGTCAACCAGGGTGGTCATTTTAGGACAATCAAAGCAGTTAAACAAGGGATTTATTACTGAATTTTTAAAATTTGTGACTACGTTATAACTACAAAAACGCGCAAGTTGGGCAGCAATGCATAGTAATGTCAGATAAGTCATTTTTTATTATCAATAAAATGAATATTTGGATTTATGGAAATTAAGAAAAGGCGACAGAATTGAAGATTGAAGAATGAAGATTGAAAAATTACAATGCACCCGATGGCAAAGAAGCAGATAATATTTACGATTTTTATCGCGGTACTTATAATAATATTTTCAAACAGGTGTCGGGCAGAAATAACGGCGAGGGAGGCGCTGGAACGAAATTTAATAAAACTGCCGGCCGGGTTTAAAATTGAGATTTACGCGGAGAATGTGCCGAATGCGCGGTCGCTGGCGGTCGGGCCATCGGGGATTGTTTTCGTAGGGTCGAGAGACGCTGGAAATGTTTATGCGCTTATCGATAAAGATAGCGACAAAAAAGCGGAGGAAGTAAAGATAATCGATTCGGGACTGAATCAGCCGAACGGCGTGGCGCTTTTGAACGGGACACTTTATGTGGCGGAGATAAGCAGGATACTGAAATATTTCGATATTGAGACACGGATTAACACTGATATTTCCAGACACGGATTTACACGGATTGACACTGATGAAAAAATAAAACCAATCGTAATTAACGACAGCTATCCAAAGGACGAACATCACGGATGGAAATATATCGCATTCGGGCCTGACGGCAAACTTTATGTGCCTGTTGGAATGCCGTGCAATGTTTGCAATCCCGACGACGAGATATACGGGACGATAACGAGAATAAATCCGGATGGGACGGGACGCGAGATCTTCGCAAAAGGAATCCGCAATACTGTCGGATTCGACTGGCATCCGGAAACGAAAGAATTATGGTTTACGGAAAACGGACGAGACTGGATGGGAGATGATGTTCCGCCTGATGAACTTTGCAAAGCGCCGAAAAAGGGACTGCATTTCGGATTTCCATTTTGTCACGGGTTTTCAATAGCCGATCCTGAATTCGGCAAAGGACATGACTGCAATAATTATATAAAGCCGGAGATCGAACTTGCGCCGCATACGGCAGCGCTGGGGATGAAATTTTATACGTGCGAAATGTTCGGCGAACAGTACAAGGGCCGGATTTTTATCGCAGAACACGGGAGCTGGAACAGGAAAGACCCGATCGGATATCGCGTGATGATGGTAACTTTGAAAAACGGAAAGGCTGATGAATATAAAGTTTTTGCCGAGGGATGGCTGCGGGACGGCACAGCGTGGGGAAGGCCTGTTGATGTGGCGATTATGGCTGACGGGTCGATGCTTGTATCGGATGATAAGGCTGGTGCAGTTTATCGAATCTATAAATAACTCAAACTGACCGATTCAGCGGTTGAGATTGCCGCCCCTGCCTTCGCAGGGGTAAACTCCTGCTCCTCGCAATGACATGCCAACGACATTTTTGTCATTGCGAGAAGTCCCGTTTCGGGACGACGAAGCAATCTCAAACCATAAATTATAAAGTGTGTTATCGTTTAGAAAATAATGAGTTATATAAATATCATTATCAAAATCGGTCAGTTTGAGTAAATAAAAAACCCCGGTATTAGGGGAGATACCGGGGCTCAAGGTACGCTACATAATCTATTTACTTTTTAACGGGTTTCTGTTCCGCGTGTACGTATTTATTGCAGACTCCCAAGCTTCCTCCGATCAAAGAGACAATGGCACCAAGCAGCAGCATAAAGAATGTCCACCAAGCGGCGGGAGTTGCGATATCGACCGCTTTTTCAGCGACTTGTCCCGCGGTTTCCGCTGCTTGTTCTTTAACATCTGCAGCGGTTTCCTTTATTTGCCGGGTTGTCTGTTCGTATTTTTTCAGCCATTGATCGACCGTTCTCCGAGCTTCGGCGGGCTGCATATTTGCTTCTTCAACGAGGATGTCTGCAACCTGCTGCTTGTCTGATTCGGAGGCTTCGGTACCTTTACGCAGCAAAGCACTGAGCGGCTGCATGATATCCTGCAAGACTTTTTGAACGTCATTAGTATCTGCCTGTTGGACGATTTGCCTTACATCCTGTTCGATTCCTGCCAAAGCATCGCCTGGTATCATTTCGCCTGCTTTTCCCGCAATGCCCGGGGCAACTTTTCCTACTGCGGATGTAACAGCAGAAACGCTTTTGCCGACAATGTTCAGCGCTCCGCCGATGACAGTTCCGATCGCAGAGGTCAGGAAAATAAGGGTGAGGATAAGGGTAACAGCCCATGTGATCAAACCATGCAAAGAACCTTCACATCTCGACCAGACGCCGCTGAGTTTTGCCGCTGCCCAGCTTCCGATGAACAGCGTAATAAGCGAACAGATGACCCACCAGATCATAGCGCCGGTCATAATAGTTCCGCCGGTCGGGTTGTCCGTACTTTGAGGCTCGATGATGGTAAGTCCGATTGCAGTACCCAGAATCGAAAGCATAAAGTGAATAACTATCGCAAGCACAACGCCCGCGATAATTGCGCCCCAGCTAACTCTTCTTTTGTCAACACATCCCTGCTCGTACGCGGTTGGACCCTGATAATCAGCCATTTTAATCTCCTTCAATAAATCAGTTTTAAGTTAAACAAATATTATTTCTATATTTGGTTTAAATTTACCGAGAAAAATGCTGAGGACAATGAGGAAAAAACTTGTATGGAGTAAGGAAAATGATGAGTTATCTTCTACGCGGCCGTGATTTGAGGCGGGCAATCAAATCTTTTCGGCCTTTTGCAGATAAGAAATTTACGAGCATCTGCTGAAATTCCGGGCGGGTGTACTGCAAGAGCGCAAGCTGTAATTTTTTTTCGCTGTGTCCTTTGGGAACGAATATTTTTTTGCCTTTTGAATCTCTTTGCGAAACGTACATCGCGGTAGAAAGTGTCAGCGGGACAGGAGTAAAATCCTGAACCTGTTCGAGACGCATATTTTTGTTAAGCAGATATTCCATCAGCTTAAGCGCATCGTCTGAAGTAGAGCCGGGATGAGAGCTGATAAAATAAGGAACAAGATATTGCTCTTTGCCGGCTTTGCGGAAAGCGACTTTGAATTTGTCTTCGAATTTTTCGAGAAGGTCTATCGGAGGTTTTCCCATTAATTTTAAAACTTCGGGGCAGCAGTGTTCGGGCGCGACTTTTAAATGCCCGCCTACGAAATAGCGGACGAGCAGATTTATGTAATCATCGCTAAGCAAAGCAAGGTCGTGCCGAACGCCGGAAGCGACGTAAACGTTAATTTTCTTTTTGCTCGAAGTTGTGAATTTTAAAATTTCGTTCATCAGCTTTAAGAGCTTCGAATAATCTGCGTTGAGAAATTTGCACGGGGTCGGGAACAGGCAACTGCTTCGCGAGCAGGGTTTGTCGCTGCCGCAAGTCATACCATACATATTCGCTGTCGGCCCGCCGATGTCGGAGATGGTTCCACGGAAGAATTTTTCAGCAGTGAGTTTTTTTATTTCTTCGAGAATTGATTCGACTGAACGGCTGGAGATTTGTTTGCCCTGGTGGAAATAGAGGGAGCAGAAGGAACAGCCGCCGAAACAGCCGCGGTGAGTAATTATGGAACATTGAACAGGCTCGAGCGCGGGAACGCCGCCGAGATTATCGTACATCGGATGCGAGCGCTTGGTGAAAGGCATAGCGTATATTTCGTCCATTGTTTTTTCGTCGAGCGGTTCGGCAGGAGGCATAACGATGACAGAGGGAGCGCCCTGGTATTTTTGAAGTACCGCATGGGCGGAAGCCCACCCTGCATTTTGCTGATACTTTAAATGCGCTTCCATGACCAATTCCGGGTTTGCGTTCTGCTGTTCGAGAGACGGAATCTCGATTGTTTCGGCAGGAGGAGTTACGCCTTTGAAGAGCGGATAGGCAGTTCCGGGGATATCGGTCAATTCGCGAATCGATTTGCCGCCAGCAAGTCTTTTTGCGATTTCAAGTGTGGCAAGTTCGCCCATGCCGTGAACGAGCATATCGGCTTTGGCGTCGATAAGAACGCTTCGCTTGAGCTGGTTTTCGATATAATCGAAATGGACGAGGCGTTTTAGACTGGCTTCGAGGCCGCCGAGAATAATCGGAATGCCTTTGAATGCTTCTCTTGCCCGAGCGGCATAAGCAAGCAGAGGCTTATCAGGTCGCAGGCCCAATCGTCCGCCGGGAGAATAAACATCCTCTTTGCGTTTGTGGCCGAGAGAAGTGTAATTATTCAATCTTGAATCAATCGAGCCGGAAGTAATTCCCCAAAAAAGCCTCGGCGGGCCGAAAATCCGGAATGCCTCAGCGCTTCGCCAGTCCGGCTGCGCGAGAATCGCGACTTTAAAGCCGTGCTTTTCGAGCCATCGGCCGATAAGCGCTGCGCCGAAAGACGGATGGTCGACGTAGGCATCGCCTGTGACGAGGATTACGTCGGGCTCAGACCATCCGCGGGATTTCATCTCTTCGGCTGTAGCGGGCAGAAATTGATTAGTTTGATTTTTCACGATTATTTTACGCTTGAAGCTGTTTTTAGTTTCACTTTTTAAGTAACTTATTAAATTCATCCAAAAAAGGAATTTGCCCGTTGATAATTTTCTTTTTTGCTTCCTTCAGCTCAAACCACGCGGCGCGGTCGGCTTCGGGATAGGTTTGTTTTTTGCCTGACTTGGGAGGCCATTCGATTTCGAAGGTATTGCTGGTAATTTTTGTGACGTCATAATCGCCCTGAGCACAATAGGCGGAGACAATTTTGCCGCCGGGCTGCTTTTGAGGGGTGAGCTCAATATAACCATTTTTCGGAGGCGTAAATCCAGTTTCTTCGATAAATTCTCTTTTAGCTGCATCAAGCGGATGTTCGTTATCGAGATACAGACCCTTGGGAATAGACCACGAGGCCGAGTCCTTGTTTTTCCAGAAAGGCCCGCCGGGATGGATCAATAATACCTCAATAGAGGATTCTCGAAAACGATATATCAGCAATCCAGCAGATTTTTGGGGCATACGTGACCAATTTAAAAACCGAAATTTAAAATTTAAAATTTAAGATTGAGGAACGGCCTGCGGCCGAAAATTTCTATAAATATTTATCAGGTATTAAATAATTCTGTACGTAGTCTTTGACGGCGTCTTCCAATGGAGCGATTTCTTTTTTGTAACCGGCGTTTCTGATTTTGCCGATATCGGCTTGCGTGAAATACTGGTACTTGTCACGAAGGACATCGGGCATATCGATGTACTCTATATTCGGCAGCATCTTCATAGCCGCAAACAACGCGTTTGCAAGGTCAAACCAAGTACGAGCGCGGCCGGAGCCGACATTGAAAACGCCGTTGGCTTTTTTTGCATCAAGGAAAAACAGCGTCATATCAACCGCGTCCTTTACATAAAGAAAATCTCGCATCTGGCAGCCGTCTTTATATTGCGGATTGTGGGATTTAAAAAGTTTGACTTTGCCGGTCTGCCTGATTTGCTGAAAACCTTTGATGACGAAACTTCGCATATCGCCCTTGTGGTATTCGTTTGGGCCGAAGACATTGAAATATTTCAGGCCGACGATTTTTTTTGCCATTCCGTTGTTCTGCGCCCAGAGGTCGAACATCTGCTTCGAGAAGCCATACATATTTAAAGGCTGTAACTGTGAAAGCATCTCTTCGTCATCGCAAAAACCTTTCTCACCGTCGCCGTAAGTCGCTGCGCTTGAGGCATAAATGAAACGAGCTTTTTTCTCAATGGCGAAAGATGCTGCGGTTTTTGAGAATTCAAAATTATTTTCAACCAGATATGATGCGTCAGGTTCGGTAGTTGAGGAACATGCGCCCAAATGAAAAAACGCCTCGACAGCCATAAAGAATTTGTCGGCGGCGATAATCTCGTGGAACTTATGAGATTCGAGATAATCGGTGTAAGATAAATTGCGAAGATTCTTCCACTTCTCGTCTTTGCCGAGAATATCGACGATGAGAATATCCTTAATGCCTCTGGCGTTGAGTGCCGCTACAATCGCTGAACCTATAAAACCTGCGCCGCCGGTAACTATAATCATAAATTTAACCTATAAATACGCTGATTTAATAATTAACTCAAACTGACCGATTTTGATAATGATATCTATTTAACTCATTATTTAATAAATGATAACACACTTTATAATTTATGGTTTGAGATTGCTTCTTCGTCCCGAAACGG
>JAKJEQ010000058.1 GCA_022705345.1 Planctomycetota bacterium
CGGGCTATCCTGTGGTAGGAGTGAAAGCCAGTTTGATAGACGGATCTTTTCATACAGTAGACTCTTCTGAATTGGCATTCGAGCAGGCGGCAATTTTAGCAGTTCGCGAAGCACTTAAAACTGCCGGCAGCGTACTGTTAGAACCGATAATGAAATTAGAAGTGACAATACCGGATTCTGAATACGGTACTGTCCAGGGCAATATAATAAGCAAAAGGGGCCTTATAACTGACAGCCGGTTACATGGCAATTTGCGAACGATCGATGCCAATGTACCTCTTTCAGAAATGTTCGGATATTCGAGCGAATTGCGGAGTATTACGAGCGGAAGGGGCACTTTTGTGATGGAACCTCTAACTTATGAAAAGGTTCCTGAACAAATTTCAGAAAAAATATTAGCAGGGTATTGACGGAACGTAAAAGTTCTGGTATAAATCCCGATTCCTTAGCCGCAGCGAGCGTCCCGGAATCCAGGATGCGTTTCGAGTTGGGCAGATACCGGCGTAAAAAGAATGCCAGGTATTACACATATCAGAGAAACTGCTGACGATTAAACGGCTTAACAGGCGGTTTAACCGCAAAAAAGGCAAGAAGACAAAATTTGTCTTTAAGATAAGATAAAAAAATCTTATGCGAAAGTATAAAAAATCGCATTTTCAGTATAATTATAGTTGATTTTCGGAAAAATAAGGGTATCCTTTTATGTTTTCGCCTCTGACGGCGGTCAGCGGGATAGTGTTTAATAGCATAGGATATTATATTATATGGCAGTCGATACAGAAAGAATCAGAATAAGAATGGAAGCGTACGATCCGCGAGCCCTTGATACATCAGCTCGTGAAATAGTCGAGCAGGCTCGCAGGACAAATGCACGAGTAAGCGGACCAATTCCGCTGCCGACCAGGATTGAAAGGTATACAGTCCTTCGGAGCCCTCACGTGGACAAGAAAAGCCGCGATCAGTACGAAATGCGCACACATAAGCGATTAATAGATATTTACGAAGCCAATGCCAGGACAGTAGAAGCGCTTAACCGTCTTGTAGTTCCTGCCGGCGTATTTGTAAAGATTAAGGCATAATGTAGATATGATAAAAACGTAAAGTTAAAGTGAACTTTACGTTTTTCTTTTTAAGAGCAATAAGGTTTTTTAACTATGATGCTTATCGGAAAAAAAGTTGGAATGACGCAGATATACGATGAAAACGGCAAGATATTGCCGGTAACCGTAATATTAGCCGGTCCCTGCACCGTTATGCAGGTAAAAACGGTAGAAACCGACGGGTATAAGGCCGTTCAGCTTGGTTTTGACGATGTAAAAGCTTCTCGTCTGATAAAATCCGAAGAGGGGCATGCCAAGAAAGCCAATGCTTCAGCAAAGCGCTGCGTTCGTGAAGACAAATTTGATGGCAAAGAGGCACCTTATAAAGCCGGCGACGCCGTGACAGTAGAGGCGTTTGCCGAAGTAAAATACGTCGATATCACAGGCACAAGCAAAGGTAAAGGCTACCAGGGCGGTATGAAGCGTCATGGTTTCGGGGGTATGCCCGCGAGTCACGGCACAGAACGAAAGCACCGTTCTCCCGGTTCGATTGCCGGGCATGCGGCAAACAGAGGCTGGGGGGGTAAGCCGGCAAAAGGCAAACGAATGGCCGGTCACATGGGTAACGTAAAAATCACGAGCAAAAATCACGCACTTGTTAGTGTTGATGCCGAGAAGAATTTGATAGTCGTAAAAGGCGCGGTTCCCGGTCCTGCCGGCGGATACGTCATCGTTAAACAGAGTAAGGGAAAGAAATAATTAAAAACTCAGACTTATGATTACTATACCAGTACAAAACAGAGAAGGTAAGGAAATCGACAGCGTAAAAGTCGATGAAGCGATTTTTGGCGGACGCGTAAGATACGCCCTGCTCAAGCAGGCAATTGTAATGTATAACGCCAACAAGCGCATCGGAACCGCAGCAACAAAGAGCCGAGGCATGATTGAAGGCTCTACTCGCAAACTCTATAAGCAAAAAGGCACAGGTAATGCCAGAGCCGGTAATGTCAGAACTAACATTCGCAGAGGCGGCGGGGTTGCTTTCGCCAAACAGTTTAGAGATTTCGGAAAAGATATGCCCCGCAAGCAAAGACAGCTTGCAACAGATTCGGCAATTCTTTCCAAGCTTAAGGTCGGCAATGTGGTTGTGATTGACGAGTTGAAATTCGAAAAACCAAAAACAAAGGATTTCGTAAAGGTTCTGGGAAATTTGAAAATTGACCGAAGCTGCCTGGTGACAATCGGTCAGCCAGATGAAAATCTTTATAAATCTGCCAGGAACGTACCGGGTATCGCAGTTATGAAAGCCGTGGATTTGAACGCGGGCGATATCTGCAACAGGCAGAAAATGCTTTTTACCAAAGAAGCATTCATGGGTTTGATTCAAAAGGAAAAAAAAGATTAGTAACACCGCCACGAGCGGCAGGGCTAAACGGATAAAAATATGGACGATCATGAAATAGTAGTAAGACCGTTAATAACTGAGCAAAGCACGCATTTGGCTAACTCGAAGAATGCATACGCATTCGAAGTAAATCCAAAAGCGAATAAACCTCAGATAAAAGCGGCGGTCGAGCGGTTATATGAAGTAAAAGTAAAAGAAGTCCGCACAGCCAATCGCATTGGCAAGAAACGCCGCAGAGGCAGATTTTACGGACAAAAATCCGACTGGAAAAAAGCAGTCGTTGTGCTGGACGAACAATATCATATAGATTTGTTTTAATGAGTTGTAATTATGGGTATTAGAATATACAGACCAACATCGAATGGACGCCGGAACGCATCGGTTAACGATTATGCCGAGCTGACAGCTTTTACACCTGAGAAAAATCTCTGCGTGAGAATAAAGAAAGCGGGCGGAAAAAATAATCATGGCGTAACTACCTGCCGTTTCCGCGGCGGCGGGGCCCGAAAACTTTACAGAATAATCGATTTCAAACGTAACAAAGACAATATGACTGCTACGGTTGAAACGATCGAATATGATCCAAACAGAAATTGCTTTATTTCTCTGGTCAGTTATGAAGACGGCGAAAAGCGATATATCCTCGCACCTCAGGGCCTGGGCGTCGGACAAAAAGTAGAAAGCGGCAGCAGCGTTGAGCCGAAAGTGGGCAACACAATGCCGTTGTCAGTGATACCGATCGGCGTTGAAATTCACAATGTTGAAATGACAGCAGGTCAGGGCGGTAAACTTGTACGAGGCGCCGGACTGGCAGCGAGGTTAATGGCTCGTGAAGGCGAATGGGCGACAATTGTACTTCCCAGCGGCGAAATGAGAATGCTTCGCGTAGAATGCAGAGCAACAATCGGGACGTTAAGCAATCCTGATTATCAGAATATAAAAATCGGAAAAGCAGGGAGATGGCGTCATACAGGCCGTCGCCCGCACGTCAGAGGCAAAGCTCAAAACCCAGTCGCTCATCCGATGGGCGGCGGCGAAGGCAGAGCCAACGGCGGAAGACATCCTTGTTCACCGACTGGGGTTCTTGCTAAAGGCGGCAAGACCAGAAATCCGCGTAAGGTGAGCAACAGGAAAATAATTCGTAGAAGAAAAACCAATCGCGGTGAACAATTAGTGCTGTAAGGAATTTGAGGTAATATGTCTCGTTCACTAAAAAAAGGACCGTTTGTTGACGCAAAACTTATAAATAAGGTTTTGAAACAGATTGATTCTGGAATCAAGGAACCTATAAAAACCTGGTCAAGAAGAAGCACGATTGTTCCTGAATTTGTAGGTTTTACATTCCTGGTTCATAACGGAAAAATGCATCATAAAGTATTTGTAACAGAAGAAATGGTCGGACACAAGCTGGGTGAGTTTTCACTAACTCGCGTATTTAGAGGTCACTCAGGCGTAAAAGCGGCCGCTGCTGAATAAGGTGATACGATGTTAAGCGCAAAAAAGCTTGATAATTTGGTAAAAACAACAGGTATAAATGTACCAGAGCTTGCAGAGAAAATCGCAAGGACGGGTATGGATAAGAAACAGGCTGCAACGGCCCTTAAAAATTGGCGAAAAGGTCTGATGAGTCCGCTTCCTCGAAAAGCCGATGTCGAGGCAATCGCAAACGCAATGGGTATTCAGCCGACCGATATTTCTGAATGGAAGAGTTCAGTAAGGTATGCACCAACAGCTCCTCGAAAAGCCAGTTTGGTTACTCAGTTGATAGCCGGAAGAAACGCCCAGGAAGCTCTCGATTTACTGAAGTTTACTCATAAACGTGCAGGGTATATGATTGAGAAAGCACTGAAAAGCGCGGTAGCCAATGCTGATGAAGATTCCGCGGATGTGGAAAGCCTTTTTGTCAGTGAAGCAAGGGTAGACGGGGCAGGCGTTCGAGCCGGTACCAAAAGATGGATCGCAAAAGACAGGGGCAGGGCGCATAGTCTTAGAAAATTAGCAAGTCACATTCATATAACAGTGACAGAGATATAAAAATAACCAATAACCAAATTACAAATTCCATAAAAAGGTTATTGGGAATTGGTTATTGATAATTGAAAGGTCAATATGGGTCAAAAAGTACAGCCAGTTGGTTTTAGAACAGGCATAAGGCTTCCTTGGCAGAGCACGTGGTTCGCTCCTAAAGCCAGTTACGGTCAAATGCTGGTAGAAGATCAGCGTATCCGTAAATATGTTGATGATAAATTCAACAAGCAGCCACCGTTTGCGGCAGTTTCTAAAGTGGAAATAGCCCGTACTCGTAACGAAGTTAAGGTAACGCTGCACACCGCTCGGCCTGGAATGGTAATTGGTCCCCGTGGCGCAGAAGTTGATAAACTCAGGCAAGACCTTGAACAATTGATTGACAGGCAGGTAACTGTCAATGTAATGGAAATAAAAGAGCCCGCTCTTGACGCAAGACTGGCCGGCGAAGCAATTGCCGAACAGATGAAGAAAAGAGTGGCGTTCCGCAGGGCTATGAAACAGCAATGCGAACTGTCGATGCAGGCCGGCGCAAAGGGCGTAAAAATAATCTGCTCAGGCAGACTTGGCGGAGCTGAAATGGCACGCAAGGAAACGCAGATGGAAGGAAGTATTCCACTGCATACTATCGATGCAGATGTTGATTACGCATCAGTGGGTGCGGTAACGACATACGGCGTTATCGGAATCAAAGTATGGATTTACAAGGGTAAATTCGGAGCACAGGAAGAACAGCAGGAACAGGGCGCACCGAAGCGAACGCTTCATAGGCCCCGCTCCGCAAGACGAATGGCCAGAACGGCGGAGACAAGACGTCATGAATCTCCGAAAGCCCAGGAAAAACCAGCACAGCAGGGCGAAACTGAAAATAAACAGTAAGTAAGATAGGGATAAGTTATGGCACTAATGCCAAAAAGAGTAAAATATCGTAAAAGCCAGCGCGGCAAAATGAAAGGCAATGCCACAAGGCAGAATTACGTTGCGTTCGGAGAATTTGGATTGCAGGCTCTGGAAACGAGCTGGATAACCGGTAAGCAGATTGAAGCAGCTCGTGTAGCCGCAACGCATTTTCTGCACAGGTCGGGCAAAGTATATATAAGAATATTCCCGAGCAAATCCATAACCAAGAAGCCGCTGGAAGTAAGAATGGGTAAAGGTAAAGCGGAAGTAGAACAATGGGTTGCGGTTGTAAAACCCGGTATGGTAATGTTCGAAATGGGCGGTATCGGCGAAGATGTCGCTAAACGCGCAATGGCAAGAGTTGCTCACAAGATGCCCATTAAATGCAGATTTATTACAAGAAGGCATTCAGCTTAAGGTGTACAGATGAAAGTGTCGCAAATACGAGAAATGAGACCAGACGAACGACAGGGCGAACTCGAGAAGCTCGAAAAAGAACTTTTTACACTTCGTACGAGGGCTGAAACAGAAAAGCTTGAAAATACTCACCTGTTGCGGAATATCAAACGTGATATCGCCAGGTTTAAGACAATAATAAGACAAAGCCAGTTAAAGGGCTGATATAAATGCAAGAACAGCGAAAACAAAGAAAAACGTTACGCGGCACAGTAGTAAGCCGCAGCGGCGATAAAAGTATCAGGATAGAGATGAACTTCAAAGTCAAACATCCTGTATACGGAAAACTAATTCGAAAGACCACGAGGCTCGGCGTTCATGATGAAAAGAATGAAGCGGGCATCGGGGACCTTGTAGAAATCGTTGAATGCAAACCTATGAGCAAAACGAAATCGTGGAGGCTCCTGGGTATAGTGCAAAAAGCACAGGAAAAAGTTTAATTTTAAGTATTAAAGGATAGAGCGTTGATTCAGCAAAGAACAATGATAGATATAGCCGATAACTCCGGCGTCAGAAGAGCTCAGTGTGTCAATGTGCTTGGACGAAGCGCGGCCAGTTTCGGCAAATACAGGCGCTGCACTGCGGCAGTAGGAGATATCATCTGCGTAGCATTGAAGAAATATCTTCCGACCTGTCAGCTTGACAGGAAAAAAGTATACAGGTGTGTAGTAATCCGGACCAAAAGACCGATTCGCCGACCTGACGGCAGTTATGTCAGATTTGACAGCAACGCAGCGGTGATAATAGACGCTGACGGCAATCCGATCGGGACAAGAATATTCGGAGCAGTCGCAAGAGAGCTGAGAGAGAAGAACTATATGAAAATTGTATCTCTGGCGAGCGAGGTTGTCTGATGGCAAAGCATATTAAAAAAGGTGATATGGTAGAAATAATCGCCGGCGCAAGCAAAGGCACGACCGGCAGAGTAATGAGAGTTATTCCTGATAAGGATAGAGTAATAGTAGAAGGCGTTAACAGACGTTTTAAACACGTAAAGCCTTCGCGGAAATATCCTCAGGGCGGAAGAATTCAGGTTGAAGAGCCAGTGCATATCAGTAATGTTCTGCCTGTCAATCCGAAAACTTCTGCTGGTACCAGGGTCAGATTTGAAACTGACAAAAAAGGCGTCAAAAAACGAGTCGCTTTGGATGGTTCTGAAATTGGTATTCTTAGAAAGGCTTAACCGGACAGAAGACTGTAAGGTTGGAAAAATATTATGGCAAGGTTAAAAGACTTATATAAATCTAAAGTAGTAGCAGGCCTTAAGGAAAAGTATAAATATACGAGTCCAATGGCTGTACCGAGAATGCAGAAGGTAGTAATTTCGATGGGAGTCGGCAAAGCCGTCCAGGATAAGAAATTCATCGAAAGCGCAATGGCGGACCTGACATTGATTGCGGGCCAGAAGCCGCTAGTGTGCAAAGCCAAGAAAAGCGTTTCGAATTTTAAAGTAAGACAGGGCGATTCCACGGGTTTGAAAGTTACGCTTCGCGGTCTTCGTATGTATGAATTCATGGACAGGCTCATTAACCTTGCGATCCCCCGAGTAAAAGACTTTCGGGGCTTGAATCCGAAAAGCTTCGATGAACGCGGCAACTATTCGATGGGTATGAACGAACAAACTGTATTTCCAGAAATAGACGCAGCTAAAAGCGAAAACATTCAGGGAATGAATATAACGTTTGTAACAACTGCGAAAACAAACGATGAAGCAAGAGAAATGCTTAAACTGTTTGGAATGCCGTTCAGGGAGTAACCCCGTTTAGGGTGGCTTCCGATAAGAAAAGATAAGAAATTATTTAAAAGTGCTGAACCTCGGATTAGCGGTAAAAATTTAATTAGGATTTAAAGATAATGACAACTAAAGCTCTTGTAAATAAAAGCAGGAAAAAACCGAAATTCAAGACACGAACATATACTCGTTGTCAGATTTGCGGCAGAGCCAGGGCTGTTTATAAAAAGTTTAAGATTTGCAGACTGTGCCTGAGGAAACTCGCTTCAGAAGGAAAGATCCCGGGTTTGAAAAAGGCAAGCTGGTAGAAATAATAAAGTTAATTAATTAAAAGAAAATTTTTACAGGATATATCAAAATGTACAGTGATCCGATAGCGGACATGCTTACGAGAATACGAAATGCCGCAAATTCCAGACAGAATTATGCCAACATAAAGAAGTCTAAAATTTGCCTCGGTATTGCTAATGTTCTCAAGAATGAAGGATATATTACAGGCTTTGAGACTATCGAAGACGGTACAGGCCAGGGCCTGATCAGAATCGAGCTGAAATATACTTTGGACGGTCAGCCGGCTATTTCAGAAATAAAAAGAGTCAGCAAGGCCGGAAGAAGAGTGTACGGTTCTGTAGATAAACTGCCGTATGTGCTGAACGGCATGGGAATAGCGATTGTAACAACAAATAAAGGTGTAATGACTGACGGTCAGTGCCGCAAGGACAACGTCAGCGGCGAAATACTTTGTACGGTGTGCTGATGAGTAGAATTGGAAAAAAAACGATAAATATACCGGCCGGAGTTAAGGTTGAATTAGCAGGACAGGTCGTAAAGGTCAGCGGCCCCAAGGGCAGCCTTGAACTCACAAGAAATCCTAATATCAACGTTAAAGTTGAAGACGGCAAAAAAATCGTAGTTGAAAATACTATGCCCGATGGCCGTCTTGAAAAAGCGATGTATGGAACGACCCGCGCATTACTGAACAATATGGTAACCGGCGTCAGCAAGGGTTTTGAAAAGAAAATGGAAATATACGGAACAGGCTACAATGTAAAAGAGCAGGGCGGCAAGCTGATATTGACAGTTGGTTATGCCAACCCAGCGCAGGTATCGATTCCGAAAAGCGTAAAAGTAATCATAGACGTACCGGCGACGAAAGGCAATGATACCCCCGCCAAGTTCACAATAACTGGGTATAACAAGCAGGAGCTTGGCCAGTTCGCGTCAGAAGTAAGAAAAGTAAAACCGCCGGAACCCTATCAGGGTAAAGGTATTCGTTACGGCGGCGAATATATACGCAGAAAAGCGGGCAAAGCATTCGCCAGCGGCGCTTCAGCGTAATTGCTTTTAATATAATAGCGATACCCTTTAGGGTAGAAAACTCCCGCGGTTGAAAGGGTAAGTGGTTTTTAAAAGAAGTTACCCGCGGATTGTCGGGAAAATTCAATTAGGATCAGTATATATGCAGATTGACAGGATACAAAAGGCAAGAGTTAGAAGGAAACTTCGAGTTCGCAAGAAAGTAATCGGAACGCAGGAAAGACCTCGTTTGAGTATTTTCCGATCGAACAAACATATTTACGCACAGATAATCGACGATATCGCATCAGTTACCCTAGCTTCAGCGAGCACGAGAAGCAAATCTGTGGGCGACAACGTTAAAAACAGCGGTAACATCGCTGCGGCTAAAGTTGTCGGAGCAGAGGTCGCCAAACAGGCGATTCAGGTGGGAATCAAATGCGTAAAGTTTGACAGAAATCAATACCGCTATCACGGCAGAGTAAAGGCTCTTGCGGATGCGGCCAGAGAAGCAGGGCTTGTTTTTTAACGAGCATATTTTGGAGATATAGAATTGGCTGAAGACTTAAAATTAACGGTTCAGGAAAATCCTGTTGAAGAAACAGTAATCAAGGTTTTCCGATGTGCCAAAGTGGTAAAAGGCGGCAGGCGATTCAGTTTTGCAGCTATGGTTGCGGTAGGCGATCGAGCAGGCAAAGTTGGTATCGGTTATGCAAAAGCCAAAGAAGTACCAATGGCAGTGGACAAAGCGATAAAAGACGCGCGCAAGAGCTTGGCAAAAGTCGTATTGAACGGCCAGACTCTTCCTCATCAGAGTAAGGGCAAGTTCGGAGCGACGAAAATAACTTTGGTTCCGGCCAGCCCTGGAACGGGAGTAATAGCAGGCGCCGGAGCAAGAGCAGTACTTGAGCTTGCGGGTGTACATAATGTGCTGACAAAAGTTTACGGCAGTACTAATACTAAGAATGTTGTTAGAGCTACAATGGACGGTTTGTTAAAACTTCGTGCTCCTGAGACAATCAGAGAGCTTCGCGGAGTTTCAGTAGAACCGGTGAAAAGGTGGTGATGAAGTTATGCTATCTCATGAAATAACTTCAATAACAGGCGGAAATAAAAAACGAAAAAGAGTCGGCAGGGGCATAGGCTCCGGTCATGGTAAAACCTGCGGCAGAGGCCATAAAGGCAGTTTGAGCCGAGCAGGAGCCGGCGGCAAACTCGGATATGAAGGCGGATCGATGCCTCTGTTCAGGAGACTTCCGAAACGCGGATTCAATAATTTTAATTTTGCCTGCAAATATGAAGTGGTTAACGTATCTCAACTCGATCGTTTTGACAACGGCGCAACAATTGATGCCAAAGCGCTCTTTAATGCCGGTCTTGTCAATAGCGTACGAAGCAGAATCAAGGTCCTCGGTGACGGCGAACTGACTAAGAAGCTTTTGGTTACCGTTCATAAATATAGTAAAACCGCACACGATAAAATTCTGAGTTGCGGCGGAGAAGCCAAAATAGTGGCATAAGGGATTGATGGGAATAAAAAATGTTTAATGCTGCAGCAAGTATATTTAAAATTCCTGATTTGCGGAACAAGGTGCTGTTTACTCTGGCTCTGCTGGTGATTTACCGTGTAGGATTTCATATTTCCATACCCGGTATCGATGTTCAAAGGATGATAGGCGCTCAACAGCAGCGTGACGAAGACAGCCCCATAAGCAAAGCACTTGAACATTTACAGATGCTAAGCGGGGGCGAATTACGCAAAAGCAGTCTTTTCGGTCTTGGTATTATGCCTTATATTACAGCATCGATTATTCTGATGCTGCTTGGCGAAGTATGGCCGGCTCTTAAAAAACTGAAAGAAGAAGGGCAAACAGGTTATAAGAAGATACAGGAATATACGCGATATCTTACTGTGCCTATATGTATAGTTCAGGCTATGATGTTCGTAAAGTTTATGAAACCTTACGCATATCAGGGCATGGAAAACGCGACGGTGATATACGGCATAATTGGAATGACGGCCGGTACTATATTTATGATGTGGCTCGGCGAGCAGATCGATGAATATGGTATTGGAAACGGTATAAGCCTTTTAATTATGGCTGGTATCATCGCGAGAATGCCCGGAACAATAGCGAGTGTATGGGCAAATACTTCGTTTACGGTCGGCGCAGGCGCATCGGCCGGAACTTACGGTCCAGCGAAAATTATATTCTTGATTGTAGCGTTTGTTTTTGTTGTAGCCGGCGCGATTCTTATTACGCAGGGACAAAGAAGAATTCCTGTTCAGCAGGCTAAACAGATGCGTGGTATGAGAATGTATGGCGGACAAAGACATTATCTTCCATTGCGAATAAATCACGGCGGAGTTATGCCTATTATTTTCGCATCGAGTTTAATGCAGTTTCCTCCGGTGTTGTTTGCTCAATTGTTGAGTATTCCAAGGTTCAGCAATTCGGTTATTCTAAACAACATAACAGCATCTCTTCAGCCTGGAGCTTATGTTTATAATGTTTTATATATAATAATGATTATTCTATTCTCGTATTTCTGGACAACGGTTCAGTTCCAGCCACAGGAAATGGCAAAGAACCTTCGCAATTCAGGGAGCTTCATACCGGGCCTTCGGCCGGGTCACAGAACTGCGGAATATCTTGAAACAGTTATGGCCAGAATAACATATTACGGTGCAGGCTTTTTGGCTATTATCGCTGTCGTACCGACGGTGATAGCGCAAATGCCAGGACTTGATATAGACTGGCAGGTTGCATCATTCTTCGGCGGCACAGGCTTATTGATTGTTGTAAGTGTTTCGCTTGATATCGTACAGAGAATTGAAGCCAACCTGATTATGCGAAACTATGAAGGTTTCAGTTCTACCAGGATAAAAGGAGCTCGCGGATGGTAATTGTACTGCTTGGTCCGCCGGGAGCTGGAAAAGGAACACAATGCAAAAGGATTGCAGAAAAATATAAACTGGTCCATTTGTCAAGCGGTGATATCCTGAGGATGCACCGTTCAAATGGAACAGAATTAGGTAAAAAAGCGGCAGAGTATATGGATTCAGGAAAACTTGTTCCTGACCA
>JAKJEQ010000059.1 GCA_022705345.1 Planctomycetota bacterium
GCTTCTGCCGATGAGTCCCGGCGATTTCAAATTGATCGGTCAGGGCATCAAACGCGGTTCGCTCGTCCAGTTCGACAGGGGCGATTTGACCCAACTCAAAAAATTTATCGACAGCCATAAAGAAAATTTCAGAGATATGCTCGGCATGTACGATCAGCTTGTCGACGCTGAAGATGTTTATCGAAATTCCGTGCCGGACGTTTCGCATAACCATATCCGCCTTTTCACCAGCGGAAAATTATGGTCAACAATCTTCAATAGCGCAGTTACCGGCTGGAAAGTGCAAAACATCATCGATGAAAAAGGTTTTCAAAAATTGCATAACAGCAAATTCAAAACTTTTATATTTTTCCTTATCGGTCTGATTCCCATTCTCGGCAGGGTGCTGCGAAAATTCTGGTGTCATGCGGACTGGAGAAAGCATTATATTTCTTTGCTGACGAGTTTTGCGTATTTCAAAAAAGCAATGCAGGGTAAAGTTTTGGAGATGCTCGCAGGATGGCATCGAAGCGGAAGAATTTCGCGCGAAAAAGGCGAAATGCTCGCAAATCATAAATGGCGTATTTTACTTCATCTGCCTTTTTTGATTTTAATTTTCCCGTTTCTCCACAGGTTTCTGACCGACTGGCAGTTCGTAAAAGATAAATTTCACGATTTGATTATCACGCCGATAAAACTTTATTTTAATAAAGATCAACGAAAACAATGGCTCCTCGATATGCTCCGGCAAGGCAAGGATAAACATATTTTAACCGACGAAGACGCGAGAACTATCGAAGCGCAGCTTGATGAGCCATACATACAGAAATATCTCGTCAGCCTTGTCGTGCACTTGATGACGATTTTCGTTTCTGAAATTACCTGGCTGTTCGTAACTGGGATTTATTTGATGACGCATCCTGAAGTATCAGCCGCGGAACGGGCGAAAATGGTAGGAGCGATCCTGCTTGCGTTCCATGTTTTGCCGATTTCGCCAGGGTCACTTGTCAGAGGCTTTTACACCGTCTCACTTGCGATTCGCCAGCGCAATTTCAAAGATTACAACATCGCGCTGTTTCTCAGCTTCTTCAAAATCGTCGGCTATCTCGCCTTCCCTATCCAGATGACATACCGCTACCCGGCTCTGGCTCGGTTTATGGCGGCTCATTGGGCTACCGATGCTGTCCACATTGTCCCCGTTTTCGGCGAACGCGGCGCTTTGTTCGAACATGCGATTTTCTGTATCTTCTATAATTGGCCCCTGACCATCCGCCGAAGAATGCGGGCAAGGGCGGCTATGAGGGGGAATTTATCGCCGCGTTACTGGCATATCATGCCTATTGCGGTTGCTGCCTCTGCTATTCTCGGTTTTGTCGTCAAATGGAATTTCCATGTCGCTGCCGCGATGCTCTGCTTAGGCGCCGGCGCTTTTACGACAATTTTTTGCGGCAAGGCGGCCTTATTGAAGCGAATTTCGCTTTCAGCCTTTAGCGGCCTGTTGACCGCCGCGATTTATACCGTTTTAAGTATATTTATGAACGCCAAACCCGCAAATGATGTAATAATTGCAGGTTTGTGGCATTGTTTCGGCTTCTCGGTACTGGCGGCAATCGGTGCGATTCTTACCGAATTGTTTCTGCCCGATGTCGAGAATTTGCCCAAATAACGCTTTTTTATTCGAATTTTAATTGTTTTTATCGGCCGGTTATGCGAAAATAGCATCGTAACTGGATTTTTTTCTGGCAGGACTATTATGTCGATTAGTTATAACTCGTTTTGCGACGATTTTTATGTAGATATGTATATAAACACACGTTTTGACCTTCCATCGGAAAGGGACACTTTGCTTGCCTTTTTCGAAAGGGTCAAAAAGCAGTATCCGGGTATGACGATTCTGAACCGTGAAGGAACCGAATATTGCCTTGACGAATCTTCCCAGTCCGAGCACAACCGCTGGGTCAGCGTCGATGCGGACCGTCTTGGCGCCGGCTGCGCAAATCCAGAATCTTTTCAGCAGGCTTTTGAACTGCCAATGTTCGTGATCGGCCTGGTACCATATATGCTCGGCGTCCGAAGCCTTGATGTCGAATCTCTCGATTTGACTTTCGGCCTTGATTTCGAATACGCCGGAAATCACAACGAGATTATTTCGGAGGCCCTTTTTGGCGGCTCTGCTTTCTCAAAGTTGTTTGAAATCACAGGTCCCGGCCCGCTCAATCTTTCGCCTTCGGTCATCGTTGCCCTCAACGAAGACTGCTCCACAAGAGCAAGACTCGCTATTGAGTCGCGAACGGAGGAATCTGAAATTCAAAGCGGCAAATTCGATTCTGACAAACCTATCAGCCTGTTTATGACTATCAGGCAGTATCCTCAGCCAGGGCGGGAATTTGAGCTTGAGAAGGTTTTTGCTAAAATTTGCACGCATGCGGTTGAATATATGGACGAAAAAGTTGTGCCCAATATTGTTATGCCCTTGACAAATGCCATTGCGCATAGAAGATAATTAATCAGAGCCATGAGCGTAAGCAATTGGTTATAAATCATAAGAAAAATGGATTTTTACGGAGGTCAAAATGGCAGTAGTTGCGCCGCTTGCTAAGTACAAAAAAACAAACTATAAAATCTGGTTTTTGATTCTGTTCGTTGCCGGCGTCTGGTTTCTTTACGACGGCTACAAAAATGAAAAGTTCATCGCAAAGCACACCAGGGACGGGCAGCCGGACCATACTTTACTCTTCCATCGCAAAGCTCCTCCATTTCTAATCGCAGGCGCTGTTGCGGTTGCCATCTATTCATTCGTCGTCAACGGCAAAAGAATTGTCGCCGATGAAAATGAACTTATACTAAGTAATGGCGAAAAAATTTCGTACAGCTCGATGGAGAGCATTAACAAAACCGAGTATGCCTCCAAGGGTTCGTTTATTATTGCATACAAAGGTCCCGACGGCAAAACAGTCGAAAAAAAGATCAGCAACAGGAGCTGGGACAATATGGACGCCGTTCTGGATTTCCTTGTTACAAAAATTTCAGGTTAATTATTTTTACGAAATATAGATTGAAAATTAAACTTTCAAAATTGAATTCTTCCTGTGCTGGCTGTTCGATGTTCAAAGTTGGAAGTTAAATAAATTTTCATTCTTCAATCTTCAGTCTTAAATTTAATTTTATAAAGGAACGAATGTGAACATCTGTGTAGTAGGTCTGCAATGGGGCGATGAAGGCAAAGGGAAAGTCGTTGATATACTTGCCGAGAAGAATGATATTGTTGTACGTTATGGAGGCGGCGCAAATGCCGGCCATACTGTCGTCATCGGCGATAAAAAATTCGCGCTGCATCTTCTCCCAAGCGGCGCCGTCAGGCCAAACACCGTCTGCGTGATCGCAAATGGCGTAGTCGTTGACCCCGAAGTGCTCCTGACCGAAATAGATTCTCTCTCGCAAAAAGGCATTTCCCTCCAGGGCAGATTTTTCATCAGTGAAAACGCCCACGTCGTTCTCGATTATCATAAAGCAGAAGACAGGCTCCGTGAAGAATCGCTCGGCAAAAACAAAATCGGCACAACAATTCGCGGCATAGGCCCGTGTTATTCGGATAAAGTCGGCAGAAGCTTCGCCGTCAGAATGGCAGATTTAGTCAATATCGAAAAACTAAAAGACAAACTTGAAAACATAGTCGCTTACAAAAATAAAATTTTTGCCGCTCTCTACAATGCCCAGCCCATAAACGCTGCGGACATTTACGAAAAATGCAAAGTTTATTCGCAAAAGCTCTCGCAATATGTCTGCGATACCACCGCTTATCTGCACGAGCAGATTGACGGCGGCAGAAACATCCTTTTCGAAGGCGCACAGGGCGCTCTTCTCGACCTCGACCACGGCACGTTCCCGTTTGTTACAAGCTCTAACGCAAGTTCTCTCGGCGTAGGCCCAGGCTGCGGAGTGCCGGTTCAGATGATTAATAATTTCATCGGCGTCGTAAAGGCGTATACTACCCGCGTCGGCGCAGGCCCGTTCCCCTCAGAACTCGAAAATGAGACCGGCCAGTACATTCGTGACAAGGGACACGAATACGGCACAACCACCGGCAGACCACGACGCTGTGGATGGTTCGATGCGATGGTTGTTAAATACGCCGCAAGAATTGGCGGAATTAATGAGCTTGCGATGATGCACCTCGACACTCTCGCAGGTCTTGACGAAGTCAAAATCGGCTACACTATCGATGGCAAAGAAATCAAAATGTTCCCGTCAAATATTGACAAGCTTTCAAAAGTTCAGTGTGTTTTTAAAACACTCAAAGGCTTCGGCGAGGATTTAAGCGAAGTTGACAGTTTTGAAAAACTTCCCGCAATGGCCAAGGAGTATGTAAAAGCTGTCGAAGACGCTGTCGGCCTTCCCGTGACAATCATCGGCGTCGGCCCTTCGCGAAAACAAACTATTTTCAGGAAGTAGAATGACAAAGTCTCGGATTTATGCTGAAAACGGATTGCCGGCGATTATCACTGTTTATAAAGAAAAGTCTCCGTGTCCTCTGTGTTCTCTGCGGCTGAGTAATAAATATTTCTCTGTGGCTAAATTTTAGAGGCATCAGTGTCAAAACAAATTCCAGATATGGTCGCAAATCGTATCGCCGCCGCGAAACGGCTCGGCATTGAACCTTCACAATTTCCAAAACACATTGCCATTATAATGGACGGAAACGGCAGATGGGCTACAAATCGCGGTATGCCGCGTTTTCAGGGTCATCGCCAGGGCGCAAGAACCGTCGAGAAAATTGTCGATTACTGCGTCGATATCGGGATTGATTGCCTGACTCTGTATTCATTCAGTATGCAGAACTGGAAAAGGCCGAAACTCGAAGTCGCTTTCCTGATGCAGTTATACACGCGTTATCTTGTAGGTATCAGAAAAACTCTAAAAGAGCACAACGTTCGTCTCGTCCACCTCGGCAGGACCGAGAAACTACCGCCGAAACTTGTTCGCGAACTACAAAAAACCGTCGAGATAAGCTCGAAATACACGGGAATGACTCTGGCGCTCGCTCTCAATTACGGCAGCCGTGAAGAAATAGTTGACGCTGTGAAAAAAATCGCCGGTGATTGCAAAAAAGGATCGATTACGGTTGACCAGATTGACGAGCAGATTGTAGCTGATAGTCTTTATACTGCTTCTCTGCCCGATCCCGATTTGCTTGTAAGAACATCCAGCGAAAAGCGGATTAGCAATTTCCTCCTTTGGCAGCTTTCCTATGCAGAGTTTTATATCACTGATACTCTCTGGCCGGATTTCACGCCGGAAGATATCGACAAAGCGATCATCGAATTTTCGAAGCGAGCCCGCCGCATGGGCGACATTAAACCATCGCTGGTTTAGTAAAGAGGTTGAGTTAATCGGTTAAGGTTGCGAGACTCGATTCGGTTTTGTTTAACGTTGAATCGTGAGTATTATGGACGATAAAAAACCTATCAGAAGATGACGCTAATATATATAACAGGCTAATTGATACTTATGACAAAATTAGCAGACAATGTTATAATTTAGGGATAGCCTGGAGTAAATTTGATGATCGAAAACCGCTCAATAAAGGTGAAATAGAAAAGATGTAAAAAAGTCAGGATGGAAATCGTAATTTTTAATAAACTTGGCTGCGAAAACTTGTACAAGACCGATGTACGATTTACGAAACGAGCCTCGCAGCCGCAGCCGTAACCGGGAACATATATATGCTTAAGTACAGATTAATATTCGGCACGTTAATGACGATTCTTTTCATCTCGTTGATTTTATTCGATGGATATATTGACGGCAGTTTGCTTGAGAAAAAAGAAAATTCGCCGGTTCAGGCGACTCTTCTTGCGGCTCTGATAATATTGGTCGCTGTTCCTGCGAATTTTGAGCTTTCCAAACTACTCAAGTCCGGCGGCGCGAAAATTTTCCTGCCGATTACTATCGCCTCAACAGTTCTGATTGCCGCAGGCTGGTACATTGCGCAATTCTTCGAAGAACCCAGCCGGTTCGCCGCGATTTTTTTCATACTGATTTTCGGTTTAAGCACACTTGCGATTTTTTTATGGCAGGGGTTGAAGTATGCTGCTATCGGGGCTTTCGCCAATTGCGGCGCAAACCTGCTTGCCATCTGCTACCTCGGTGTGCTCACAAGCTTCATTATCAAGCTTAGAATCGACTTTGGCCCGGTCGCATTTTTAATGTTTGTTTTTGTCGTAAAGTTCTGCGACATAGGGGCTTACGCCTTTGGAAGGCTTTACGGAAAGCACAAGTTTTCGCCCGTTATCAGCCCAAAGAAAACTTGGGAAGGTATGGCGGGTGGGGTGATTTTTTCTGTAATTCTGGCCTCGATTTTCGCTTCTGTTTTTGATATAATGCCCGTTTTCGCGGCAGTCGTCTTTGGGGCTGTCTTTGCGTTTTTGGGCCAGCTTGGAGATTTGGCTGAATCCATGCTCAAGAGGGCCGCTGAGACAAAAGACTCGGCCTCGTCCGTTCCGGGTTTTGGTGGTGTGCTCGATGTGATTGATTCACCGCTCGGAACCG
Organism: Planctomycetota bacterium; assembly: GCA_022705345.1. Classification (GTDB taxonomy): domain Bacteria; phylum Planctomycetota; class Phycisphaerae; order Sedimentisphaerales; family UBA12454; genus UBA12454. Next base: position 6,529 of record JAKJEQ010000059.1, read on the forward strand.
CGATTTTCGCGTATTTGTTTTTTTTGTTTTTTTTGTAGGGGCAGACCTGTGTGTCTGCCCAGGGCGAACACATAGGTTCGCCCCTACAGGCGTTAACTTTGGAAATAACCGTTCAATTAGTTTCAAGTAAAAGGCTCGAAATTTTCGGCCCGGCCGACGAGCATTTGCGAATCGTTCGCGCCCGTTGCGGCGTTAGCATCGCGGCTCGTGACGATTCAGTGGTAATCGCAGGTCAGGAGCAGGCGGTAAGAAAAGCTGAAAGCGTTGTCGAGTTGATGCAGAAGCATCTTGCCCGCTTTGGCAAACTCGATGCTAACGATGTTGTCGGCCTGATTAGCAAGGTCGAAGTCAGTATTGAACCGGATGAGGACTTCGGCGTATCCGTTTTTTCTCCCAAGAAAATGATCAAGCCCTTCACACGAGGCCAGCGAAGATACATCGAAGCCATGCTCAATCATGATTTGACCTTCTGCACAGGCCCGGCCGGTACAGGAAAGACATACCTCGCCGTTGCCGTCGCCGTTTCCATGCTCAAGAAAAAACAGATTAGAAAGATTGTCCTTGCCCGGCCCGCCGTTGAAGCAGGCGAAAAGCTTGGCTTTCTGCCCGGCGATATCGAAGCAAAAGTAAATCCCTATCTGCGTCCGCTCTTCGACAGTCTTGAGGACATGATGGATTTTGCGCAAATGCGAAAACTTGCCGACATGGACATCATCGAAGTCATCCCGCTTGCGTTTATGCGAGGCCGAACCCTCAACGAAGCCTGTATCATCTGCGATGAGGCCCAAAATACATCTCCTACCCAGATGCTTATGTTCCTTACAAGAATGGGCAGGGGCTCAAAAATGATTATTACAGGTGACATTACCCAAACCGACCTCGAAAGAGGACAGAAAAGCGGTATGCTTGATGCCATGGAAACGCTTGCGCGAACAGAAGGAATTTCTTTAATTGGGCTTGACGATACGGACATTGTAAGGCACAATCTTGTTCAGAATATCGTTCAGGCCTACGAAGCGAAGAAAAAGAAAACATAAATGAATAGCGTAGTTATTTTTGATCTCTGTGTTCTCTGTGCCCTCTGTGGCTGAGTTAATATGGGAATTCTGAAAAAAAATATTAGTCCAAGGCGAAAGCAGCTCCGAGAGGCTATCGCCGCGGACAGGTTCCAGGAAATTGTCGCATTCGTTAACAGCGGTATGCTCGCTTCCGCTTTAATTTTTGTTTTTTTTGCCGCTTTGTGCAGTTATTTACTCAGCACCAGTTTCACGCTTGAATCTTTCGGCTACCGGCCCGCGCACCAGATTCTCGCCGTTACTATCCTCGTTTTCATCATTTCCGCCGCAAGTGGAATTTACGTTTATCGTTTTAATTATACAATTTTAAAAAATCCCATCCGCTCGCTGGTTCTTGCATGCCTGTTTTTGACGCTCATCGCAGTCACAAAATTCAGCATGCTTTTTGACTCCGGCATTTACATCGCCGTTGCCGTCACTGTCGGCGGGGCGATTATTCTTTCCATCGTATATGACCAGAGATTCGCGCTTGCGATGGGCCTTTCATATTCGATGCTTGCCTGCCTTGCCGCCGGCCGAGAAACGGATTTCAGCCTCTTTCTTACTATGATTTCAGGCACGACAACCAGTTGTTTTCTCCTTCGTGAAATTAGAACAAGAATCAAAATTCTTGAAGTAGGTATTTTCGCAGGTGCCGCGGTTTTCGTTATCAGCTTCTCGACAGATCTGTTTGACAACGGTTTGAACAAAACAATTTTTGCCCAGGCAGGCTGGACCGCTTTTGCCGTCGTATGCATTTCAGTTGTTATACAGGCCTTTCTGCCCATTATCGAAAGAGTCTTCCGCATTGCGACAAGTATGACCCTTCTCGACTACAGCGACGCCAACCAGCCTCTGCTCAAAAAACTCGCGATGGATGCCCCCGGCACTTACAGCCATAGTTTGCTTATCGGTTCGATTTCCGAAGCAGCCGCCGAATCCATTGGCGCAAACGGCCTGCTTTGCCGTGTAGGCGCTTATTATCACGACATCGGCAAAATCGGCAAACCGCGATACTTCGTCGAAAATCAGATGGGAACCGCGAGCCGTCACGACCAGCTTTCGCCCGCGATGAGCCAGTTAATCATCTCCGGCCACGTCAAAGACGGCCTCGAGCTCGCGCAAGAGTATAACCTGCCCGCAGTCATTCGCCAGTTCATCGAAACCCATCACGGCACAACTTTGATTGAATATTTTTATGAAGAAGCTCGCAAAAAAGCCAACGGCGATATGCCTCCCGCAGAATCCGAATTCCGCTACCCCGGCCCAAGACCGCGCACAAAGGAAGCCGCGATTGTAATGCTCTCCGATGCAGTCGAAGGCGCTGTAAGAGCGCAAACTGAAGTTACGCCGACTAAAATTGAAACTGTCGTTCACAATATGGCAATGAAAAGACTTCAGGACGGCCAGTTCGACGAATGCGACCTTACGCTAAAGGAGCTCAGCAAAATCGAAGAAACCCTCGCAAAGAGCCTGGCAGGCCATTACCACGGAAGGATCGCGTACCCGACCGTCGGAGGAAAACCGCATCACCAGACCGTTATCCAGCAGGGAAGCGCCCCTTCGGATCAAGAGAACGAAAATGCCTGAGAGCCGTGATGCGATGCAAGGTATCAAAATCAATTTTTTCAAATCTGACAAATCGATTCATTTTGACAAAGATAGTTTCACAAACCTCATCCGTGAAACTGCAAAACTTTTCGGCCTCCGCAAAGCGCTGATAAATATCGAAATCGCTGATGATAAAAAAATCGTTGAAGTGAACAAAAAATTTCTTAAATCAAAAAAAATTACCGATGTGATTAGCTTCGATGTTTCCGATGACAGCGAAAAAGTTTTCGACATAATCGTTAATGCGTCCCTTGCCCGCCGCCAGGCGAAACTCTACGCCCACTTGCCGCAATCCGAGCTTGCGCTCTACATCCTTCACGGCCTGCTCCATCAGCTTGGCTTCGACGATTTGACCCCGCGCAAAGCCTCAAAGATGCACCGCATGGAAGATAAAATTTTGCGAAAACACGGTTTCGGAGTCGTTTATGCCGCCGCCTGTCATTCTGAACGGAGCGCAGCGAAGTGAAGAATTTGTTTCAATCGATAGAGTTATTATGGCTCTGATAAAAGATAAAGGTATTTGCATCCGCTCGACCGACTATTCCGAAAGTTCGCAGATTTTGACTTTCTTCACGCTCTCCTCCGGCAAAATCTCCCTCATCGCCAAAGGCTCCCGAAGAACAAAATCACCGTTTTCGGCCCCAATCGAAATATGCTCCGTCGCTGATTTGGTTTACTCGCTCAGGGAAAATGAGAAGATGGGTACGCTCACCGAATTCAACCCGACATTTTTCTGTATCGGCATCCGCAAAAAACTTCTCGCGCTCAACGCCGCTTTTTTCGCCGCCGAACTGCTTAACCTTTCTACCAAAGAGCACGACCCGCACCCCGAACTTTTCGAGCAATCTGTTCTCTTGCTCCAAAGGCTCGACGAAAATCCCGAAAACAAAGTCCTGCCGTTTTTGATTCTATTCGAATTGTCGCTTCTGATGTACGCCGGCTCCCAGCCGCTCACCGACATCTGCGCAAACTGCAAAAGAAAATTCGACGCCAACTGGAAGCAGTATTATTTCAGCTTATCGTCAGGGGGCCTTGTCTGCCGCGATTGCGAACCTGCTTTCATCGACAAAAAAATTCTGCCCTATGAGGCCGCATTAATCCTCAACAACCCGCAGAAAATTTTCGATGCGCAGAAAAATTCCCTCATTCAAATTGAAAAATTGCTCATTGACTATATGACTTATGTGCTCGAAAAAAAACCTCGAACCGCACAGATGATTTTACAGCTAATCAGAACAACAGTTTAAACAACACAGTGTAAACTTTTCCGCATAAGGCGGGTCCGCGTTAATCCGTGTCTAAATAAAAAACAGTGTAAATCCGTGTCTAATAAATAAATCCGTGTCACTTCGCCCGCGCCAGGTACGACCCGTCTTCAGTGCTGACCCTGACGATTTCGCCGACCTCGATAAAAGGCGGAACGCGAGTATGAAGACCCGTTTCGAGTTCAGCGTCTTTCAACTGGTTTGTCGCAGTTGCCCCCTTTGGCTGCGGAGCAGTTTCTGTAACTTTCAATTCCACAACTTTCGGCAATTCTATCGACACAACATTGCCGTCGTGGAGCAGCGCCGTGATATTCGTATCAGGCTTCAGGAATTTCACCGCGTCCTCAACCATATCAAGCGGAACCGTAAACTGATCAAACGTCACATTATCCATCAGCACAAGCCCCGTCTGGTCCGCATAAAGGTACTGCATTTCGCGCCTGTCCAGGAATGCCTGTTCGATATCCTCCGTTGACCGAAGCCGCTTCTCGAACATTATCCCGTCTTTCACGCCGCGAAGTTTCGCCTGAACGAACGCACGCAGGTTCCCCGGAGTTACATGTACAGATTTAACACAAATGCAGAGTTTGTTATCCATCATCACACCCATTCCGGGCCTTAATTCGCTTGCTTTCACAGTTTTTTCCCTGAAATAAATCCAATAAAGGCAAAAATAATACTCTTTTTATTATCTTCTCGTCAAGTAAATTTTACGGCCTTACCCGCATCTGGTTCGCAAATTCGCCGAAATCCTCAAAATTTACAACCCCGTCCCTCGCCATATCCGCTCCTCTGCAATTATAATTCAGCCAGTCGCATTCTTTCAGCCATTCCTCTGCCGCAATCTGCAAATCAAAAATATCCACCTCGCAGTCCCCCGAAAAATCCGCCCCCGGCCTAGGCCGTCTTTCGCTTCCGCAGGCATATTGGCAACCACCTTTAAGCCAGTCGCTCGCAGCAAAAACATAGTCTTCGAAATTCACTTCGCCGTCTTTGTCAATATCCGCGTAATCGCAATAATCGTTCTCGCTTCCGCAGTCCGTCCTCAGCCAGTTAAAACTCATCACAGCCAAATCGTCGATATCTACATCGCAGTCGGCATCGATATCCGTAAATCTTCTTACCGGCACAGGATAATCCGCCTTCACATCGAATCCCAAAACACCCCTGACCGTATCCATCACAACATTATCGTAAGGCGTCGAGCTGATGTCCCAGGTCGCCATATTCATCGATGCGCAAATAAAATTATCCCCGAAAATCCCGTCTATTATTTCAAACTCGCCGCTCTCCTCGTCAAGAATCCCGATATCGTGCACGCAAACTCTCGCGTTCAGATACACAAGATTAAAGCCGTTCATTGTCGGTATAGAAAGCCTGTCAAGCGTAAACCCCGGCAGTTCAACCTCGCCGCCAATCCCGCCGATAGGAACAGAAAAATCGTATTCCCCGATCGGCTCGCC
>JAKJEQ010000005.1:0-15148 GCA_022705345.1 Planctomycetota bacterium
TCTGTTCAGCAGAGAAGCCGTATCGCTGTAAGATTCAAAATCTTCGATAGTTTCGGTCTGTACATGCCGATTATCTTTCATCCAATCGGCGGCCAATTCAGAAACATCTTGAAAATTAACCTTGCAGTCCCCGGTAAGATCTCCGCCTGTAGTTATCGAACACTCATCAAGAGCCATAACAACAGTAAGAGTACTTTCTCGCGGCAGGCTGATATTCATGGAATTAGTAGAATAATCGTAGGAAATTTCAGACATCTTATCGACAACTCCGCCTGACTGAAAAGCAAGGGCATTTGTAATCGCAACGGTTGTTACACCTGTTATCCTGACAGAGCGATTGATGGTATCTGCCGAACTGTTCGCAAACGCTAAAACCAGTTTTTCGGAATTTATAAAACCCGCTGCGCTAATCACAGGGTCATTCCAGGTTTTAGTCAAAACCATCGCGTTGTCAGGAATAAAAGGCGACAGAGTGGAAAACGCATAATACGTAGGCCTGATTGTAGAATTACTTCGAAGAAAAGCATACATAGGCTGGCTTTGCCAACTCTGATTAGCCGCTTCCCAGAAGCACAGCACGTTTGCGCCGTTGTTCGCCAGAGTCAAAGTATTCTCGATACATCGCTGCGCAAATTGGTACGTATCGCCATATTCATCAGTGCTGTAAGTTACTCCGTTGAATGTTCGAACACCGCTGGCATACTCGGTAACAATAACAGGCTTAAGATGTTGAGGGTCTGCTGAATTAACCGCCGCTCCGAAGTAATCCCGCCACCGCTGATCAAGAAAACTCGGTAGAGCATCAGTATGACCCCATCCTTCATCCCAGGCGTGCGTAGACCAAGCAGCTAAAGCATTTTTTCCCTGGGCATCAAGTGCGTTTATCCAGGAGGTACCATAATAAAGGTATGCCAAACCCGGGCCTATTATTCCCACATCTGTAAGCCCCCTGCTGTCAAGCTCGGTTCGAACAAGTTTGATGAAAGTGTTGTAATCTGCGCCAGGGACCCAAACATTCCAATCGCCTTCAGGCTCATTAAACAATTCCACGTAATCAACTCGACAGCCGCGGCTCTTGAAAAAATAAATCTCCGAAGCCCAAAGCCTTGCGTAATCGTCAAAATACTGGCTCAAGAGCCTGTTTTCGTAACCCAGCCAATCAGATGGCCCGCCAAACCTGATAAATATAACGCTGATATCCTGTTGTGCAGCAATTTGCAGAGAAGCCTGAACACTATTGCCCCTGCCTGTACCATCATACTGCGAATTTACATACGCATCCATTTGTGCAACTGTCGCATCTGTTGGAGGCTCAGGACATCCGCCGGGCGCTATGCGGAAATATTTCAGATTAAGCTGTGAATATAAGTTTGCCACTCTCATATCTCCCGGCCAAACCTGCGCGCCAAAACCCATGAAAGGATGCGAAACGTCAGTGCAGTCAAATACTATGTCCGCATACGAGACTGCGCAAAAAAGGCATATCATAATTAACAAACAAATTCTCATTATCTTCTTCATTCCGCCAAAACGTAAAAAGACCATCAATGTTCGTAGAAATAATAACGCCACCTGTATTTACGTACGCCACTAATAACAGCACTTTGAGCAAAATCACTGGGCTCAACAGACACATGCCCATCGAACCATAAGATATTTCCGATGCCGTATTCATTTTTAGATTTTTTCTGATGCCAACGGGTTGTAAATTTGTAATTAGGATCAGTAATACCATATTTAGATTTAATTTCCTGGATTGTAAGCGTGGGATCAAACAACCATTCGATTGCAAAATAATATTCGTGATCTATGAAATAGACAGTTTTCGCCGGCTGTCTAATATCTGTTACTTTATTTCTGCCGTGTTCTGTCCAATATACGCCTCTGCCGTCCATTGGCTCTGCGGTAGAATTTAAACCTCCGGAAGTAGGTAAACCGGGCCTGCCCGGGCTTTTGCCGACGCCTCCATTGTAAACAATATATGCGTTGACTGCGTATGTATAGCGCGTTTCATCAGAACGAAAATTCTTGTCGCTTTTAAAGAATCTTGCGTGCATTGCCGTTGGACATACTTTTACCGTGTTCTTTTTTGCTTTGTCTGTGGCGCCGATATATGGGCCAAGAGAACTTTCATAACCGTTATCTCCTACGTCCTTGAACCAGTCCATAGCTACTACCCATCCGTCATGGTCGTTTGACCATAGGCTGGCTCCAAGTCCAAGAGCCTTTTCATTGTTTCTGCACACAACCATTCTGCCCTGCTCTTTTGCCTTGTTCAATGCCGGCATAAGAACTGCTAAAAGTATAGCTATGATTGAAATTACGACCAGCAGTTCTACAAGTGTAAAGGCTTTTGTATTTTTCATAAATAAAACCCTTCAATACTATTTTGTTTTTTTTTTACCGAAGGCCGGCCTCAGTGCCGGCCTCCGGAATATTCATTTTACTCTGTCCCAATAAGCCACTCTTCCACAAATGCCGTCAAATCTCTTAAATCAACTTTGCAGTCTTTGCTGTCAAACGGATAAACATCGCCTGCCTGATATTGTGAGCAGACAGGATATTTAACAAATGCAAATTCATCGATGTCAATTATACCCGTACGCGCATCGGGATTCTCGCTTCCGCAACCTATTACAATATAACGAATACTATTGAGTACACTCTTGTCAACCGATTCATCGCCAACACCTGAACGTAATTTGAAATTCAAATCTATGTGCCATTGTTCCCACTCATCTATTGGGTCAACAACACAGTTTGGACCGCCGACAATTGCTTCTGCTTTTAGCGATTGTGTCTGATCATAGAATTTAATATACAGAACACCTTCCGGTTCTTCTTTTACATTTCCCTCGTGCCTGTACATATAGAGTTTTACGGCATCATAGGATGTCAAATTAGTTCCGGTTCCAAAATCATATTGAATACTGGAGTAATTGCCTCCAACTCTTGCTGGCAAATCATAGTTCCACTGCAAAGCCTGACTGCCTGCATATGCATTGCTTGTCGAACTTATTGTACCTGTGCCGGTAAAATACGGAGCAATCAAAGACATGTCGGTAACTGACCAGTTCGTCAGTGAGCCTTCCATATCGCCGATAACCAGAGAAGAAGCAGGAACCGATGTAGTATCATTTTGCCATTCATCTGCAAATACTGCAAAATCTCTGAAGTCGACATCAAGGTCCTGATCTATATTACCTTCTGCCATTAATGCCTGAACTTCCTGCTGGCTAAGCGCTCCTATGAACATCTGAAAATCGTCAAGGTAAGTTTTGTCCCATTCTCCAAGAAAATGACCGCCGGAACTATCCACGCTGTAGCCGATATGACCTGTCATATCATTCATTTTCAATCCGATATTTGAAACTGAAGAAGTTGCCACAACTTCGCCATCAATATACAATTTTGCAATATCGCTATCGGTAGTCAGTGCCAAATGATGCCAGAATTTTTTATTCAGATATTCACTGGCATTATAAGTGATTGAAAATTGTGTTTGATCGTCTTTGTTCTTGCTATAAGCCTTAATTGTACCATCCGTGCCTGCATCTCCGCGAATAATAAGTCGGGAAGCCGGTGAGGCAGCACTGGCTTCAGAATAGAAAGCCGTATTATACGGCTGCATACCGCCTTTAAACCAAAATGCCACACTAAATGCTGTATTTTCGGAAATGGAGTTATTGTCTGGCATTATAATAGCCTGGCCTCCCTCAAACAGCAGGCCCTTTCCTTTCATACCAACTGCTTCCCAGCTTTCTATTGGCGAGGTAAAACCATAAAGCTCACCAGTACGCGAATGGCCGGAATGATCCGCAATTTCTCCATTATACGCGTCATCCATCGTATAGTGGACAACTTTGTCGAACAATATTACCTCAGGCAAAATACCCGGAATAATCAAATCTACTATTTCTTCCTGGGTCATAGCGCCGTCCCAAACAGTAAATTCGTCAAATTTGCCCGCAAAAAAAAGAGGCTTCCATGCGGCACATGTAGGTATCCTAACTTCTCCGGGAGCATCTTCAAACGTCCATGTCTTGGAACCAATCAAATACCCATTTTTATAGATTCGAACTTTAGTGCCATCATAAGTTGTTGTGAGCATCTGCCATACATTGGGTGTCCATGGAACTCCGGTGGAAAGCCAGCTAACTCCGCCGATACCCTTTCCATCCGTAAAAACTATTTTTCCCTCTGAACTTGAATACAGCGCACGTGAATTACAACTTGTAGAACCAGTCGGTTTATTACCCAAAGACCATACGATTTGCCAATCACCGGGAGCGCCGGTTGGACAAACCCATACATTAACAGTCCATGTGTCCCCGGCAAGTACCGGCAGAATTGCTGTACCGGCTGTATTATTAAAACTGCTGTTAGTACCGCTGGATTCAAAAGCATAACCGCTTACGCCGGTAGAAAATATTTCCGATCCGCTGGATGGATAAGGAGTTCCGTTTATACCGCTTCCGCTTGTATCAAGAAGATTCTGTTCATATTTCCACTCAAGGACTTTTGTAGCCGCATACGAAAAACTGCAAAAGATCAAAATTAACAACATATATACAAACATTTGTCTTGCCTTCATAACTTACCTCCTAAAGTTAAATTTCTTCTGCTTTATAAAGAATTGTCATTTGCTCGCACCGGTGCGGTGGAACCTCGTACGACCAATTCACAATTCATCACTATGCTTTGTATGCCGTTTTGAGCGAATTTGCCCTGAATACGATCAATCAGCAGCTTGGCAGCCCTTCTGCCGACTTCATAGCCTTTCTGTCTTACAGATGTTAACGGGGGCATCATATAAGCCGCAAAATCCAAATCCGCAAACCCAACCACCGACACATCTTCCGGAATACGCAGTCTAAGTTCCGCAGCCGCAAGATAAACATATCGTGCAAGCAAATCGCTGGCTGCGTAGACCGCCGTCGGTCTTGGATTGGCAGTTAAGATTCTCTTTGCCAGCTCAAGCCCATTCGCATTTTTTCTTTTTTCAACAGCAAAACATTCGGCGCCTGAAATCTTTGCTATTTCCTGCTCAAAAAACTTTCTGCGTCTCTGAGCCCAGCTATAAGTATCAAGGCCTACATCGCCGAAATGCGCTATTCGTCTGTGCCCGAGATCAAGCAGATGTTTCGCCACGAGCTGAGCGCCATGCTCTTCATTGGTTGTTATTGAATCAGCGCCAAATTCCGGCGGAAGTTCATGGTCGATTGTTACAACAGGGACATTGCGAGAAGTAAGTTCTTCATTGTGCCTGTAAAAATCGGGTGTGATAGGCGGCCACATTATTACGCCGTCAATACGCCTGTCTATCAGCCGGTGTATCTGTTCCAAATCGTCAACAGGACCGCTGCTCGAAAAATTATCGCCATGACGAACCCAAAGATTAATCGGAACAAAATCGACGGTGATGAGAGTGTCGTGAATGCCATATAATATAGATGACCAATAAGAGTCAAAAGGCGGAACCATAACTCCTATGGTGTGCGTTGTTCCCGTTTGAATGCCCTTAACCAGCATATTTGGGCGATAGCGGAGCTTTGCGGCAGCGTCCCAAACCTTATTGCGTGTCTCCTCGGAAAACCTTGAGAGGTTTATCTTTCTCAGAATTCGAGAAGCCGTCGGAACCGAAACGTTTGCGGCCTGCGCTACATCCTTCAAACTTGAAACACCAACTGCCACTTAATTTAACCCTCCAACTCAAATAAGGTCGTGTGCAAGTATTTACACAAGCTTATTTTTACACATTTACAAGTTATTGTCAAACAAAAAAAATATTTAAATAAATATTACTTTGCGGGCTAAATCTTTAAATCATTTCAAATAAAGGTGTTAAAAAAATAATCATTCACAACAAAAAATTATTTTTGAGCTTGAAATTCCTATAAAATGGTCTTAAAATAGCTGTGTAAATAGTTGCACACTTTAATAAAATTACATTAAGGAGTACATAAATGGCGGAAATAAGTGTGAAAAAGTTTAGTTTAGGTGTTTCGATTACTCTTTTAGCAGTTTTTACTACAAGTTGTTTGAGCAATTATGAGCTTTCAGAACCAGACAAAAAGCTACATAAGGAGTCTTTAAAGGTAAAAAGCCCTGAAAGATGGAAGGCAAATATGAGAAAATTCATAGCGCTCGATGCGAATGATCCCCCTGCTTTGAATGAGATACTTTTTGTCGGCAGTTCGAGCATCGTCGGCTGGGATACCCAAAAATGGTTCAGCGATATGAAAACCATTAATCGAGGTTTCGGCGGATCATACATAAGCGATTCTGTATATTATGCCGATTTAATTATATTGCCATACAAGCCGAGAGTTATTGTTTTCTATGCCGGAGACAATGATATAGCCGACAACAAATCCCCTCAGATGCTCCTGGCGGATTTTAAGGCATTGGTTCAGGTAATCAGAAAAGAACTGCCGGAAACCAGAATTATAGTCGTATCCACAAAACCGAGTATCGACAGATGGAAGTTCTGGCCCAAGATGAGGGAATCAAATAATTTGATCAAGGAATACTGCGATACACAGAAAGAAATATATTTTGTAGATGTATCGAAAGTAATGCTCGACGAAACAGGCTATCCACGCAAAGAACTTTTCAAAGATGACGGTCTGCACATAAATGAAAAGGGATACGAGCTTTGGACATCTCTTGTCAAACCTTTGATTGAAAAATAAAATAAATCTGATATTTTATTCAAACTGACCGATTCAGCGATTGAGATTGCCGCGGCTGTCTGCGGACAGCCTCGCAATGACACACAAACGCCATTTTTGTCATTGCGAGGAGTCCCGCTTCGGGACGACGAAGCAATCTCAAACCATAAAGTATAAAGTGTGTTATCATTAAATAATGAGTTATATAAATATCATTATAAAAATCGGCCAGTTTGAGCATTTTAGTTTTTAGGACCTCTAATTCAAAAACTTCTCTTTAGAGGTTGCTTTTATTTTTTAATTTGAGGGACAAATGAAAAAATTGCTTTTTGCAGTCTGCGTTTTTGGGCTTTTATTTTCAACTAATGTTTATAGTGATGTTAAACCCGCGTCGATATTTTGCGACCACATGGTGCTTCAGCAAAAAAGCAATGTGCCGATATGGGGCTGGTCCCTGCCTAATGAACAAATTACCATTTTGCCGAGCTGGCAGCAGCAGGGAACATCATTAATTGCCGACTCAAACGGAAACTGGAAAACCGAAATCAGTACTCCAGAGGCCGGCGGCCCGTATACAATAATAATAAAAGGTCATAAAGAGCTTAAGATTTCGGATGTTCTTATCGGTGAAGTGTGGATATGTTCCGGTCAATCCAATATGGAAGTACCTATGGGCTGGCTTGGAACAGAAAGAAGCCGGAAGGATATCGCACAAGCAGATAATCAGCAAATAAGAATGTTCGATGTAAAAGACCGTTATTCTATTTTTGAAGAGAATGACTGCCTCGGTTCATGGAATACCTGGGTTCCTGCGACAAGCGAGAATGTTCAATGGTTTTCGGCGGTGGGATATTATTTCGGCAAAAGATTGCAGGAAGAATTGGATATCCCAATCGGGCTTATTTCTTCACATTGGGGCGGAACTGAAGCCGAATGCTGGATGGATCTTGAGTCGGTAAAAAAATTCGGCCGGCTCGAAAACATTGCAAAAGTTATTGAAGGAATCAGAGAAAACAATGAAGATCCGGATGTTGCATTTGCCAATGTGATAAATAACTGGCTGAAAAAAGTAGAAGAGGAAGACCACGGCATAAAAGACCAATGGTTCGGCAATGATTATAACGATATTGACTGGCAAATCATAAATCAGCCAACGCAGTGGACAAACAGTCCGCTAAAAGGCGTTCACGGCAGCGTCTGGTTCAGAAAGGAAATAATTCTCGAAAAGAACCCGCCTCGCAATTTAGAAATAAGTCTCGGTCAGGTTGACGATATCGACAGCATCTGGATCAATGACAATTATATTGGCACTACCTTTGGCTGTAATATAAAAAGAACTTATAAAATTCCGTACGGATATTTGAATAAAGGAAGAAATACTATAGCGATTCGCGTGATAGATACCGGCGGAGAAGGCGGTTTTATAGGCGAATCGAAAGAGATGAGAATCGCCACCGCATCGGAAGAACTGATAAATATCGCAGGCGAATGGAAATACAAAGTATCAAATCCGAAAACAAATTGGATGGAACCACGGCATACAAAGATCAGCCAGAATTTTCCAACAGCTCTATTTAACGGGATGATTGCACCTATAATTCCTGTTAGAATTGCCGGTGTCATCTGGTATCAGGGCGAAGGAAACGTGGTATTTCCGATAGAATACAGAACACTTTTTCCTGCTATGATTGAAAACTGGCGAAACAGGTGGGGACAAGGAGATTTTCCTTTTTATTACGTTCAAATCGCTCCCTGGGCTTATGGTGATTCATCGCTGAGTCAGGCGCTTCGCGAAGCGCAGATGATGACGCTTTCGCTTTCCAATACCGGGATGGCGGTTACGCTCGACATAGGCGAAGAGAGAGATATTCATCCTCGCAACAAGCATGATGTCGGCGACAGACTCGCCCGCTGGGCCTTAAATAAAACCTACGGAAAAACAGACGTTATTTTCTCAGGGCCAATCTATAAATCAATGAAAATCGAAGGCTCGAAAATCAGGATTTTCTTCGACTGCACAGCCGATGGTTTAATGGTCAAAGGAAGCGAACTTTCGGAATTTACCATTGCCGGTCAGGACAAAAAATTTGTGCCGGCAAAGGCAATTATCGACGGACTCAGCGTTGTTGTTTCAAGCCCAAAGGTGGCAAATCCCCAAGCGGTTCGTTTCTGCTGGAGTAATTGCGCGGTATCGAATCTTTTTAATTCCGCCCTGCTTCCCGCTTCATCGTTCAGGACAGATGACTGGCCTTTGAATTAAAATCTATTCTGCCCATTTTATAAGCTCGGGGTGCAGGTCCTGTATGATTTTATTCGCAGGTCTGACACGAACATTAATTCCCTGCAGTCCGAAACCTTCTATTTCAAAAGTGCATTTATACTCACCGGCCGAACCGCCCATTTCCATTGGTATGATTTTATACTTAGTGTTATTATCCATCAAATAAAAGAGTTCAACGGATATCATTTCTGAAGAAATCTGCCCTGTTTGCACATTACATCGTACATTGACAGTATCCCCTTTTACGAGTTTTTCTTTTTCGTCGATATCGCTTGAATAAGAAGCAATCTTGATATAATCCCAATATTTGATTAAATCCTTTTCCTGACCGGCTGCTGTTCTAAGCATCTTATAATCATCGGTAGCCATTTCTCTGGAATCCTGCATCGCAGGCATGTAGCAATCTTTCAGGTAATCACAAAGCATTCGATTAATATTGAAATTCTGACAGACTGAAAAGATTGATTCCTTGATCATCCTCACCCATTGCTGTGGCACATCTGCCTTGTTCCTGTCGTAATACAAAACAGAAACATCGTGTTCAAGCATATCGTACAACTGGTTTGCGTCGGCAACATCCTGCAATTCCTGCTTTTCATAAAGCTTTCCTGCTGTTATTGCCCAACCATTTTTGCCGTTATAACCTTCCTCCCACCAGCCTTCGAGAGTACTAAGATGAAGAGCTCCGTTCATGGCCGCTTTCATGCCGCTAGTCCCGCAGGCCTCAAGATTTCTTACCGGGACATTGAGCCAAACATCCGCTCCCCATACGAGATGGCGGGCAGTATTCATATCGTAGTTTTCGAGGAATATAACACGATCTTCTATCTGGTTTTCTTTGGCAAAATTAATCACTTCCTTTATCATCGCTTTACTTTGATGGTCGGCGGGATGGGCCTTGCCTGCGAAAATCATTTGCACAGGCCTTAGCGGATTTGTCAAAATTCTTATAAACCTGTCCTTATCGCGAAGAAGCAGCGTCGGCCTTTTATAAGCGGCGAATCTTCTTGCGTAAACTATTGTAAGGTATTCGGTATTCAGCGAAAGTTTCGGCCCCGCGAGATTCGCGATCAAATACCCAGAGTCGGACGTCTGACCGCTGAATTTTCTTCTTATATAGTTAATCAAACCTTTTTTATTTTTACGATGCTCCTCCCACAATTCCTCGTCAGGTATGTTATAAATTCTTTTCCATATTTCGCGTTCTCTCCCGCAATGTATATAGTCTGGGCCAAGATACCTGTTAAACAAATCCGTGATAGGCGGACTTATCCAGGACACGTGAACGCCGTTTGTGACGGGAAAAATCGGGATTTCAATATCCGCTCTCTGAGGAAACAGGCTTGCCCACATTTTGCGTGAGACAACTCCATGCTGAACCGAAACGGAGTTGACATACCTGGCGAAATTTATCGCAAATGCCGGCATCCAGAAAACATCCGCGTCGTTTTCGATGTATGCATATTTGGCAACCTCTTCATAAGACAAATATGCTTCTTTCAATTTTGGCTGTATATACTTTTTCACCAATTCATTTTTGAAATGCTCATTCCCGGCAATAACCGGAGTGTGAGTTGTGAATACTGTTGACGCCCTGATTATCGCCCTTGCCTGCGACAGTGACATTTTTTTATCGTGCATTAAATTACACAAACGGGCAACGATTGCAAAAGCGGAATGCCCCTCATTAAGATGGTAAACAACAGGCCTTATATTGAGATGCTCAAGCGCTTTAATTCCTCCAATCCCAATCAGATATTCCTGCTGTATTCGTTTTTCTCTGTCAGAAACGTATAACTCGTCTACAATGCTGCGTATATTCGGCGGATTGCCTTCTATATTTGTATCGAGAAGGATCAGTTTTGTTTTCCCTACGTCTATTTCCCACAGTTTCACCTTAACATCTTCATTGATTATTCTAAGAGTCAAACCTGTTCGCTCAGGCGTGTGAATTTCTCTTGCAGGAATGAGATAATTTTCGAATGGAATCTGAAATTCCTGCTGATGACCTTTTGAATCGATATATTGTTTGAAATACCCGTATTTATATAGCAGGCCAATACCAATCACCGGAAGATCCAGGTCGGACACACCTTTTAAATAATCACCGGCAAGCACACCGAGCCCCCCTGCATAAATCGGTACAGATTCATGCAGACCAAATTCCATAGAAAAATAAGCGATTACATCGTCCTGCGTCGGATTATAGAGGCACTTGCATTCATCCCTGAACGATGTTGTATGTCCAAGGTATGCCTGGAACTTCTTCCAGACTTTGTCCAATTCGTTTAAGAAGCCGCTGTCATTTGATAAATCCTCGAGTCTTTCCCTACTTAAGGAATTGAGAAATTTCAAAGGATTATGTTCGACTTGCCTGAAAAGCAGGCCGTCAATTCTGTAAAATAAATGAACAGCATCGTAATCCCAGACACACCAAAGGTTTCTGACCAGTTCAAACAATGGCCTGAGGTTATCGGGAAATTTCGGATAAACAAAAATACTTTTAAATATCATATCAAAATTCAAATAAGTTGGTTTAAATCTTTTATAAACTACTCCTCATAATTAAATACCAACTTCGGCCAGCTAAAAATAAGAATAATCCTCAATTCAATGCTCAAAATTCCGCACAAAAAAACTACCTATTTTAACACCTATTAAAAGCATTAATATATATACATACTTTTTTATTATTTAGTTGACTTTTTAAAAATCTGGCATAAATTCAAACTCATAAGAAGGAATTTCATCAAGCTATACATCACATTCGGGCTTAGAATTCGATTCACATAGGACGTGCGGTATTCCAGGGATTTTATAGGGGTATCTTAATAATAGCAGTGCGCTTGAAAAATGAAACAAAACCATATAAATACAGGAAGTGAAAAACTTCGGAACAAAGCACAAGGAAAGCTTGAAAAGAAATATGCTCATTTAACACAATCCCTGCCGGGCAGCTTGAAAACGACCAACGAAATATGGATTCACCAGATTGAGCTGGAAATGCAAAATGAGAAGTTGCGTAACACCCAGAAAGAACTGGAAGATGCACGGCAAAAATACGCAGATTTATACAATTCATCGCCGTTAGGTTATTTTATAATTGACAAACATGGTATTATCAAAGAAGCCAATGCTGCAGGTATGGTCATGGTTGGAATGGAATCGAAAAATGCAGTTGACCAATCGCTGGCCTTTTTCATAAGTAAAGAACATCATAATGAGTTCCATTTTAATCTCCGCAACATTTTCCGCGAAAACTCGTGCAGTCGAAGCGAATTCAAAATGTTAAAAATTAATGAAAAAAAAGATTTTTTTGCGGAACTGATTTTTGCGCCCATACAGGATGAATCTAATAAAATCATTCATTGCCGTGTTGCGATGATTGATATAACTCAACGCAGAAAAATGGAGCTGGTTTTCCTTAGGAACCACGAAGAACTTGAATTAAGGGTAAAAGAGAAAACTGCAGATCTGCTAGAAATAGTGAAACTGCTTCGACAGGAAATAGAACACCGAAAAACCACTGAAATCGCTCTTCAGAAGCGAACAAAAGAACTTGAAGAGAATGAAAAGAAATACAGAACGTTTGTGGAAGTATCGCCGGAGGCAATTTGCGTCGTTGTAGCGGACAAAATCGTTTTCGCTAACAATACAGCCGTTAAGATATTACACTCACAAACAATAGACGACATTATCGGCAAATCGTTCTGGCAATTTGTAAGTCCGGATTCTTCAAATATTATTAAAGAAAGAATTCGAACCTACCGTAGTTCTGAAAGAGATTTCCAGATGGCAGAAATAACCCTGATCCAAACAGAAGGCACATTCATCGAAGTTGAGGTTACCGCCGCACCTGTTGACTATGAAACACAAAAAGGATTTTTAATAATTTTTCAGGATATAAGTTTACGAAGAAGACAGGAAGCCGCTTTAAGGCGTGTCAAATATCGACTTGCAGAAGCACAGAGAATTGCACATCTGGGCAATTGGGACTGGGACATAAAGCATAACTCTCTTTGGCTGTCGGATGAATCTTACAAAATCTTAGGAATTGAACAGGAAAGATTTTCGGGCAAGTATGAAAGTGGTCTCGAAGCTTTATTGAAGTTTGTACACCCTGACGACCGTCAAAGAGTAAAACAGACAATTGATGAATCTGTAGATAATTGCAAAGCATACGACATTGAACATCGTATAATTACTCCCGGCGGCATCCAACGGTATGTTCATAAACGTGCTGAAGTTGAGTGCGAAGAAGGCAGAACTGTAAGGATGGTCGGAACAATACAGGATATCACAAACCAGAAAAACACAGAGATGCAGTTGCTCTTAAGCAGTCAAAAATTAAGGACTGTAGCAGCAAAAAAAGAGTTGATAGAAGAGCAGGAGCGGCGAAGAATCGCAAGCGATTTACATGATTCAGTTGGTCAGATTCTCGCTTTTGCGACAAGAGAATTGAAATTTATGCGCAAGAGCCTCCCTCAAAAACAATATGATGCATTAACAGAAATTGTCCAGCAGCTCGATAAAGCAGTTATTCAGACAAGAACGCTGAGTTTCGATCTCAGCCCCAGCATACTTTATGATATCGGTTTTGAAATAGCCGTTGAAGACCTGGTTGAAAAATTTTCGAATGAAAGGAAAATTAACGGCCTGTTCAAAAATGATAATTTTTCAAAACCATTGAGTATTCCGCTTAAAATTCTTTTATACCGTTCTATTCGGGAGCTTTTAATGAATATTGCGAAACACGCTAATGCAAAAAATATTAAAGTTTCACTTGAAAGAAAAGATAACAATATTCATGTCATCGTGGAAGATGACGGAGCAGGATTTGATATTTCAGAAATAGACAGGCCGGATAAACCAAAGGGTTTCGGCTTATTCAGTATCCGCGAGCGTATAGAACATACCGGTGGAAATTTTATGATACAATCAGCAAGGAACAAAGGTACAAAAACAACATTATCAGTGCCGTTGAGTGCAGGAGAGGTAAATGAAAAAAATCTATGAAGTTGTTCAGGCCCAAACTTGCAAATTCAAACTCGCTTTATGTATTATCTTTAAAACCGAAGGAGGCCTGAAGCATGAGCATAAAAATAGTTTTAGCGGATGACCATACTATTCTTCGCCAGAGCATTGCAAAATCCTTTGATGAGGAGAAAGATATAGAAATTGTAGGTCAGGCAAAAGACGGCCGAAGCACAATCGACCTTGTCAGGCAATTGCAGCCTGATCTTATAATAATGGACATAGAAATGCCCGACCTGAACGGCATTGAAGCAACACATAGAATTATTAAAGAATGCCCCAAGGCAAAGGTATTAGGCCTTTCTATGCACTCCAATGATAAATATATCCGCGAGATGTTCAGGGCAGGTGCGAACGGCTATCTTCTGAAAAACTGTCCATTTGAAGAACTTGTCAAAGCAGTAAGGACTATTTTGAAAGGAAAAACTTTCATCGGTTCATCCGTTGGAGAATTAATTATAAAAGAATATGTCAGTATGCCTGAAAAAGAAAAAAGCGCTTTTACGATTCTAAGCGAAAGGGAAAGAGAAGTTCTCCAGCTTTTGGCTGAAGGCCAAACGACCAAACAAATCGCAAGATTACTTCATATAAGCCCTAAAACGGTAGAAGGTCATCGTTTGCGAATTATGGACAAACTCGGCATAGACAGCATAGCCAAATTAACAAAATATGCGATTCAGGAAGGTATGACGGCTCCAGAGCCTTGATAGACAAAAATATAAGTATTCTTACCCGCAACGGAACTTATTTATTCTATCTAAAAACCGCATCTTAACATAACCCTTAAATCAAAAATTCTATTTAAGTAAATAAGAGCATTTTTTTAAGGAGATTCCCTATTTTCTATCTACCCTCTCACGGATAATCTTGAGCCCGCTAAACTAATTAACAGGTAAAGTTGAAAGAAGTGATATGACAATAACGCAAACAAAAGCAACATGGTATGAAACAAACTCGCCGGAAATAGGTAAATGCTTCCACGAATTTTATGATGCTTGTCTGCACAAAGGCGTATTAGACCAGAAAACAAAAGAACTATTGATGGTTGCGCTTGCGTGTGCATTCCGCTGTCCTCACTGCACCGAATCTCATTTAAAAGGTTCACTTGAAGCCGGAGCAACTAAGGAAGAAATCACTGAAGCTCTGCTTATCGCGGCGG
>JAKJEQ010000005.1:15220-40309 GCA_022705345.1 Planctomycetota bacterium
AAAGATCTGTTTATGAAATATCTTGCATAGATAAAAAAGAGGTGAGCTTATGAATGTAAGCGAAATTATGAGCAGTCCTTTAGAAACTGTAAGTTCTGAAGCGACTATAACAAATGCCGCTGAAAAAATGAAATCGTTCGATATAGGCGTGCTGCCTGTTATGAAAGAAGATGAGGTGGTGGGGATCATTACAGACCGCGATATTGTAATAAGAGTCATTGCTGAAAACCTCGATCCGCAAAAGACGCAGGTAAAAAAAGCAATGAGTACGGATATCTGGAGTTGTTCGGAAGAAATGGAACTTGAAGAAGCAGCCGAATTGATGGAAGAAAAGCAGGTTCACAGACTGCTTGTCCTTGGTGAAGACGGTGCCGTTACAGGTATTCTGTCTATTGGAGATATAGCAAGAAAAACAGAGCGTGAACAGGACCATTTGGTACATGAAGTTCTGGAAAAAGTCTGCGTACCGGCAAGATTTTAAGAATTAATTAAAAGAAAGGACGGCTGAAATGCTTGTGCTGACACGGAAGCTCAATGAGAGCATAATTATCGGTTCGGGAATTGAAGTTAAAATCGCCAGAATAAACGGTAACCAGGTAAGGATCGGCATTACAGCCCCGAAAAACATACCAGTTTACCGCAAGGAAATAGCACCTTTATTCGGGCAAGCAGAGAAAGTGAATAAAAAACAAACGCCGCAAAATTTGGTTACGTCATTTAACAGGTAGCGATAATAGTTTTTGATAAATCTTTGTACGATATTTAATAAAGGTTTCTTCTTCTTCCTCCTCCTGGCTGCCCCAAGTAAATATTATTTGGGGCAGTTTTTATTTAACTTTCGATTGAAAATTTATATTTATATGATAAAAGAGATAAGCCCGGATCATAAAGGATTGTAATGGCGCTGAAGGAAAAGAAAAAACTTAAAGTTCTCCTTAAGCAGGCAATTATGACAAGAGTGTTAATCGCTCTTGTGCCCTGCGTAGCCGGAAGTATTTATTTTTTCGGCTGGCGAAGCCTGGTAATGATTTTAATTTCGGCCATTGTCGGCTTCATAACCGAGTACATCTTTACAAACACCCGCAAAGAACCGGTTACTCAATCCGTTTTTGTCACTACTACAATTTACTCCCTTATTATGCCTCCAACAGTACCATGGCATGTGCTTATCATAGGGGTTATTTTCGCAGTGATGTTCACAAAGGAAATTTTCGGAGGTTTTGGAAAAAACTTTTTTAATCCCGCAATGGCAGGCAGATGCTTTGTTTATATTTGTTTCCCCTTGGCGATGACAGCCGTTTGGGCCCCTGTTGCGGCAGGCAAATGGGGCGCTCTTGACAGATGGACAACCGTCAGCGAAACAAACGCGGTAACCAGCGCAACTCCTATGACCGATATAAAAAACGGAAATCTCTCTATTACATCCAAAAATGACGACAGTGCCGCAACAATAAGCAGAATAGATTTATATAAAAATCTCTTCTTCGGGCGAATACGCGGAACTGCCGGCGTAACAAGTGCCCTGCTTATCCTGATCGGGGGTACATATTTATACATTACTAAAACCGCCAGCCGAACAATCATTCTATCGCTCATAATATCTTACGCGATTTTGAATCAGGTACTTTTTATGCTCAATGTTGAACCTGTTAACGATGCCCTGGCAGCCCTTCTCGGCGGCGGATTTCTTTTCGGCGCATTCTATATGGCAACAGACCCTGTAAGCGCTCCGAGAACTAACGAAGCCAAAATTGCTTTCGGAATTGTTATAGCAATTTGCACGGTTGTTATAAGAAATTTTTCAATTTTCAACGGCGGACTTATGTTTTCGATTCTTTTCGGAAATATGTTCGCCCCTCTTATGGATAAAATCGTTCGCGAAATAAAAGCCAAAAATAGACCTGAGAAGGCCAAATGACAGAAAAGAAATGGTATCCTGTTCTTTATATGTTTTTGATAACCGCTTTTTTCAGCGCGATTGTCATCGGGCTTAACCAGGCGACAAGTAAAAGAGTCCAAGCAAATCAAACTTTGATTTTCGAGAAGGCTGTTTTATCGGTTTTACCGAATGTTTACGACCCTAATCAGAAATTATCCGGCATAGAGGTGCATAACCTTTTTGTAGAGAAAGTACAACCGCCGTCATCTCAAACAGCGGGCGCTTATACAACCGCAGAAAACGGAAAAATATCCGCTTATGCCCTACCCTTCCAAGGTCAGGGATTCTGGGCTGAGATAAAAATAGTCATTGGCATTGCAGCCGACAAAAAAACCATTTTAGGATTAGCTGTTTACCAGCAAAATGAAACTCCCGGCCTCGGCGCTGAGATCACAAAGCCGGAATTCAGGAATCAATTTGAAGGCAAAATCATTGCTCAACCCCCTACAATGATTAGTTTTGCCCGGCCGGGTTCGACTCTGAACGAAAGCAGTGTTCACGCGATTACCGGCGCAACTCAAACCAGTGTCCGCCTCGAAAAAATCATTAACGAAGGATTACAAAAATGGCAACAGGAGGTGCAGTAGGTGGCAGTTCTCAATACTACAAAAAAATACGCCATAGAAGGCATTTGGAATAACAACCCCATTTTTCGGCAGGTACTCGGACTTTGCAGCACGCTTGCGATTACAAATCTTGTGAGTAATACGGCAGTTATGTGCGCCGCTCTTGTTTTTACATTGGCCTTTAGTTCAGCAACCGTTTCTTATCTTCGAAATATTACACCAAGAAACATCAGAATAATGGTCGAGACGCTTATCATTGCTTTTTATGTGATTATAGTTGATGTAATCCTGAAAGCATATTGGCCGCAAATGAGTTCCAATCTCGGACCATACGTCGGCTTAATCATAACAAACTGTATTGTTCTGGGCAGGACAGAAGCATGCGCACTTTCTAATCCTCCGGGCGGAGCGTTCCTGGACGGCTTTTTCAACGGGCTTGGTTATTCTTACATCCTGCTCATAGTCGCAACTTTCAGGGAAGTACTTGGAATGGGAACTTTTCTCGGTATGCCGGTTCCGTATTTCAGTTCCGCTTACTTTGACAGATGGATTATGATGGTTATGCCTCCGGGCGCTTTCTTTATGCTTGCAATTGTTGTATGGGTCTTCAGAACCATTCAGCACAATAAGGAGGAAAAAACAAAATGAATCCTGAACAATCATTCAACGTTCAGATTTGGCAGGCTTTTATTGTATTTTTCTCCGCGATTTTCACTCAGAATATTCTTCTGATTTATTTCCTCGGTTTGTGTTCTTTCGTTGGTGTTTCCAAACAACTTAAAACGGCGGTCGGTTTGGGAATGGCGGTCATTTTTGTTATGACCTCAACTTGTGCGATAAACTGGTTTGTTTATCATTACGTGCTGGTTCCTCTTCATTTGGAATTTTACCGCTTCATTATTTTCATCATTATCATTGCCGCTTTCGTGCAGTTTATCGAGATGGTAATCGACAGGTATTCGCCGGTGCTTTATCACAATCTCGGCATTTTCCTCCCGTTGATTACTGTTAATTGCGCAATCCTTGGGGCGGTGCTTTTTATGGTAATACGCGAATATACTTTTATTGTCTCGGTTGGTTTTGGTTTAGGAAGCGGTATCGGCTGGTTTTTGGCAATTATGGCGATGGCCGGAATCCGTGAAAGACTTGCTAACGACCGCATTCCGCGAGGCCTTCAGGGACCCGGGATCACACTGGTCATAGCCGGTCTTATGGCCCTTGCATTTATTGGTTTTACCGGTGTTTTACAGCAATAGATAAAATGATTATTACCTTAATAATATCTGTTTTAATAGTAAGCGCCATTGGAGCCGCTTTAGCTTTTGTTCTGGTTCTTTCTGAAAAGAAATTCAATGATTACGGCCAATGCAAAATTAACATTAATGAAGAAAAAGAACTCATTGTAACCGGGGGAAAAAATCTGCTTTCGGCTTTGGGCGAAGAAAAAATATTTATTCCAAGCGCCTGCGGCGGCAGAGGCACATGCGGATTATGCAAATTGAAAGTTCTCGAAGGAGGAGGTTCTGTTTTGCCGACAGAAGAGCCTTTCCTTGATAAAGCTGAAATCGCATCAAACATGAGGTTGTCATGCCAGGTTAAAGTACGTAATGATTTGAAAATCTTTATACCGCCGGAACTTTTTGCCATAAGAGAATATAATTGCAAATGCGTCGAAATAACAGATTTGACATATGACATAAAACAGTTCAGGTTCGAACTTGTCGATCCGTCTAATATAAATTTTATACCGGGCCAGTTTATGCAATTCCTGACGCCCGTTTACGATACAAACACTGAAGAAACTTATCGTGCTTACTCTATTTCATCTGACCCGGCGGATAAAAACCACATTGAATTAATTATTCGTCTTGTACCCAATGGCATTTGTACAACTTATTGTTTTAAATATTTAAAAATCGGAGATCCCGTAAGGCTTAATGGTCCTTACGGCCTGTTCCGCTTAACAGATACAGATGCTCCGATAGTTTTTATCGCCGGCGGATCGGGAATGGCCCCGATAAAATGTATGCTTCACCATATGAAAAATACGAATAACAAACGAAAAGCTACTTATTATTTTGGCGCAAACAAACTGAAAGATTTGTGCTGCGTTGATCTGATGCACCAGTTCGAAAAAGAGCTCGCTAATTTCAGATTTGTTCCGTCAGTCGCTGCGACAGAACCTGGCGAAACATGGGCCGGCGTCAAGGGACTCGTTACAAATGCTATTAACGATGATTTGCAGGATGCGTCGAATTCTGAGGCTTATCTTTGCGGAAGCCCCGGTATGATTGACGCGGTTATAAAGCTGCTCAGGCAAAAAGGAATAGACGAGAAAAATATTTTTTATGACAAATTCGAATAGAAAGCGCTGAAATGAAAGAATCGCCGGAAACACAAAAACTTGAAAAAATTTTGCGTTCGACTAAAATTTCCGCATTCGGCTTTATGGGCACTGACCCTAGAAGCCTGAGCGAAATCATCAGCAGCGATTTGACTGACATAAGAGAATTAGGGATTACTATTGCAAAAATCGTCAGTCGAATGAAGGAAATAACAGCCAAAGCGGAACCGGCTCTCGGCAGTTCAATTAAAATTGACAACAAGCTTGATGTACGGATAGATGAAGCAAAAGGCCGCATTATATGCCCATGGCCCCATCCTGCTTCGTTTCCAATCAGAATAACTTACGTCGAAAATCCTCAAACCGGTGAAAAAATTCAATGGACCGATCTGAACATCCATCTGATAGAAGAACATAATTTTTTTGAAGGCAAAGGCTCCCCCTATAGAATCGAACCGAAGGAACTTGCTAAAATCATTTTTTAGTTCTTCCGGAGATTGCTATGACTATTGAATCAGCAGAAAAAACGAATCGACTGATAACCGAAAACAGTCCGTACCTTTTGCAGCACGCGCATAACCCGGTCGATTGGTATGCATGGAATGAAGAAGCGTTTGAAAAGGCAAAAAAAGAGAACAAACCTGTTTTTCTCTCAATTGGGTATTCTTCATGCCATTGGTGCCACGTTATGGAGAAGGAAAGTTTTTCAGATGAGCATATCGCGCAAATACTAAACGAGCATTTCATAAGCATAAAGGTTGACAGGGAAGAACGCCAGGACATCGATGATGTTTATATGAATGCGGTTCAGGCAATGACAGGCACCGGCGGATGGCCTTTATCAGTTTTTTTGACTCCCGATGGAATGCCCTTCTACGGTGGGACCTATTTTCCGCCCAAAGACTATCCCGGCAGACCGAGTTTTGAACGAA
Organism: Planctomycetota bacterium; assembly: GCA_022705345.1. Classification (GTDB taxonomy): domain Bacteria; phylum Planctomycetota; class Phycisphaerae; order Sedimentisphaerales; family UBA12454; genus UBA12454. The sequence continues at coordinate 21,002 of JAKJEQ010000005.1, forward strand.
TCCTGATAACAATTGCAGACGCATGGAAAAAGAATAGAGTTAAGTTAGTCGATTCAGCAGAGAAAATCAGTATCGCGCTTTCAGGCCTTACAGCAGAAATCAAAACAGTTTCGCTTTCGGACGAAATATTGATTCAAGCCAATTCGCAGATCAAAAAAGCTTACGATGAAGTAAATGGCGGTTTTGGCGCAGCACCGAAATTCCCTCAGCCGGGCTGTATTTTGCTTCTGCTGAATTACTGGCACAGAACTGATGACAATAAATCCCTCGAAATGGCAGAAACGACTCTCCAGAAAATGGCTGATGGCGGAATCTACGACCAGCTTGGAGGAGGCTTTCATAGGTATGCTACCGATTCAGAATGGCGGGTTCCACATTTTGAAAAAATGCTGTACGATCAGGCCCTGATAAGCAAAATTTACGTCCAGGCATTTCAAGCTTCGGGGAAGGAATTTTATGCCCAAATAGCAAGAGATATTCTTGAATATGTTCTCAATGAAATGACAGATAAAAACGGCGGCTTCCACAGTACACAGGATGCCGATACGCAGGGAAAAGAAGGCGAATTTTATATTTGGGAAATGGAAGAGATTGAGAACATACTTGGCAGGCAAAATGCCGAAATCTTCAATAAACATTACGGCGTAACAAACAAAGGAAACTTCGAAGAAAGAAAAAATATTCTGCACATCAATAAAACAATTGAGCAAGTAGCCGAAAGATTTAATGAACCGCGGGATAAAATAAAAAACTTTTTATCCGAATCACGCAAAAAACTTTTGGAGCATCGCTTAAAAAGGACTTTTCCGGAAAAAGACGATAAAATAATTACCGGCTGGAATGGCTTGATGATTTCATCTTTTGCATTCTCGGGCGCTGTTTTGAATGAACCGAAATATATCGAAGCCGCTCAGAAATGCGCAAACTTTATCCTGGATGCTTTATATAAAAATAAAAGGTTAATGCGTTATTATCGAAATGACAAGGCTTCGAATCTTGGTGTGCTCGACGATTACGCCTTTCTGGCCTGCGGCCTCATCGATTTGTATGAAGCGGTTTTTAATCCTAAATGGCTTATCAAGGCTAAAGAAATTACTGACCAGATGATAGAACTCTTCGAAAATCATAAAGGCGGATTTTATCTTGCCGCAAAAGATACTGAGCAGCTCTTTATTCAAAATATTCCTTCTTACGACAGCCCCATCCCAAGCGGCAACTCAGCCGCTGTTATGGCAATGCTCAAGCTCGATTCAATCACAGGGAAGAAGACTTATGCCAGTCATATAAAAGACTTATTCAACGCCTTCTCCGCACAAATGGTCCAAATGCCGCTTTTGATGACTTATATTCTTAGCGCTTTTGATTTCTATTCCGGGCCTTGCAAAGAAATCGTGATTGCTTCGGAATCTGCGAACGATGAAAACGCAAAGAAAATGCTTAGAAAAATTCGTGAAACATTCCTGCCAAACTCAGTTTTAGTTTTCCATTCTCCATCGCAAACGAATGAACTGAAAAAAATCGCACCATTTGTAACTAACCAGCTTGCTATAAATGGCAAAGCAACGGCTTATGTATGCAGCAATAAAACCTGCGGCAAACCTGCAACCACAATCAAAGAATTAGAAATGAAGATAAAAAAACTGGTTTAGCAGATTAAGGAATTCCCCTATTTAATCGCCGATTCCGGAGAAGTATCATTTCTTTTGTTCCGGAGATAAAAATGAAAGCTGTAATCATAAAAAACCACGGCGGGCCGGAGAATCTGGTTATTGAAGAAGTTCCAGAGCCTGTTCCCAAAGATAACGAAGTTATAGTTAAAATTCATTCAGCGGCATTAAACCATCTCGATATCTGGGTCAGAAAAGGCGCCGGCGGTCGCAAAATTGATTTGCCTCACGTTCCCGGTTCAGACGGTGCGGGCACTATAATTGAAAAAGGGTCGAAAACTCTCGGAGTAAAAATCGACGACAAGGTTATCATATATCCGGGTCTTAGCTGTGGTATTTGCTCTCAATGCGTTCAGGGCTTTCACAGCCAGTGCGTTTCATTTGGTATCATCGGTATGTCTTGCAATGGCACGTTCGCTGAAAAGGTCGCCGTTCCGTTTGAAAATGTATTCCCTAAACCTGATCACCTTGACTTCAACGAAGCCGCCGCTCTTACTCTTACTACGCTTACCGCATGGAGAATGCTTTTCAGCCGTGCATGGCTTAAACCCGGAGATATAGTTCTCATTCACGGTATAGGCGGAGGAGTAGCTACGTCCTGTCTTCAGCTTGCCAAATTGGCAGGAGCTGCTGCAATCGTTACATCATCTTCTGATGAGAAAATTGAAAAAGCAAAAAAGATTGGAGCTGATTTTGGAATCAATTACAAAAAAGAATCAGACATTTCAGAAATTATACTTCAGATAACAAATGGCAAAGGTGTCGATATAATCGCTGATTCTGTGGGGGCAGCAACATGGCCGGTAAATTTCAAAGTCGCCGCAAAAGGAGCAAGAATCGTGCTCTGTGGCGTAACCACTGGGGCGGAAGCGCAAACGAACCTTCAAAATCTTTATTGGAACCAAATGAATATTTTCGGATCGACGCTCGGTTCCCGCAGCGAACTAAAAGATATGCTGAAAGCGGTTTACACATCAAAACTTAAACCTTTAATCGATTCGGTTGAAACCTTCAAGAATATCGTCACTGCGACAGAAAAAATGGAAAGAGCCGAACAATTTGGAAAGATTGTCATTGCTTTATGATTTTTAAAGACAGAAAAGACGCCGGGCAAAAACCTGGCAAAGCGCTCGAATGCTATAAGCATTGCGATTGCGTCATCCTGGCAATCCCCAGGGGCGGAGTCGAAGTAGGTTTTTATGCAGCACAGCATCTTGATTTGCCTTTATCAATAGTTATCGTGCGCAAATTGCCTTTCCCTGAAAATTCAGAGGCCGGATTTGGAGCCATCGCTGAAGATGAAAGCGCTTATTTTGTAAATAAAGTCTATGACTGGATGCCTTTTGAAAAAATTCAGCGCGTCATTGACGAGCAAAAAGAAGAAGTCAAGAGAAGGGTGGGCATTCTAAGAAATAATGCGCCCCTGCCCCAAATAACAGGCAAAACCGTTATGCTGATCGATGACGGCATCGCTATGGGGTCGACAATGCAGGCCGCTGTTATGCTTTGCAGGAATCAAAAAGCGAAAAAAATAGTTATTGCCGCACCTGTAGCCGCCATGGAAACGGCTATGGAAATGGCGAGAATTGCCGATGAAGTAGTTATTTTGTCAAAACCAACCGATTTTCTCGCGGTCGCTGATTATTATGAAAACTGGTATGACGTTTCTGATGAAGAAGTTATCGAAATATTACAAAAAATCAATTTAGTGAAAGGGAAAAAAAATGGCTGACATCCAAATGCCCCATGAAATGCACGAAAAACATTTATGCTTTCTTACAAATCTTGGAATGCATAACACAAACGCGGAAGATTACAAAAAACTTGTAAAAAATCCAAAATTTATGTGTGAAGCGTGCGGACGCGTCGCTGAAAGCGAAAAAAATCTGTGTAAACCAGTAAAAATATAAATTTATTGAAAGGCTCTTAACCTGAATATTTGTTTAAAAATATTTCTTGTAGCTTTTTTTGTTTTATACATTGCAGGCTGCTCTCCGGATTTGAAGATTACCGAATTTGATGTCGATTGGGATGAGGATAATAAAAAGGCAAACGCACAAATTAAAAATACCGGCGGCAAAGGAACAGGTTCATTCCTTGTTTATTTCGCAGCCGAAGAAGACCCCGTCTCTCCTTCTCATTCACCACTGATTGTCAAGGAAGTTAAAGGTCTTGGCAAAGATGAATATATTAATTTGAGTGCTGATTTTGCGCCTCTGGCAAGGCCTGAGAACGTGAATCTCGCGAATGTACAAAAAATACTGATAGTCGTCGACCCCACGGGATTGATTAAAGAATCGGATGAGAAAAATAACATTGAAAGTGAATCCGTGGATTAATCAATTTGGTAAAAGGAATAAAAATGAAAAAGATAGCCGTTCTTGCAGAAGACCATTACGAAACCCTCGAACTATGGTATCCATATTTTCGGATGAAAGAAGAGGGATTTAAAACTGTGATTGTGGGCCCCGGCAAAAAGAAAGATTACACCAGCAAAGACAAATATCCCGCCCCGGAGGAAATGAAAATAAGTGATGTAAAAATCTCTGATTTCGATGCGGTTATAATTCCCGGCGGGTATGCGCCTGATATGATGAGAAGAGAAAAACAAATAATCGAATTTGTTAAAAATATGTTCAATGCCGGAAAACTTGTGGCGTATATATGCCACGCAGGCTGGATTCCGGCTTCCGCTGGTATCCTTAAAGGCAAGAAGGCAACTTGCTTCTTCTCTATCAAAGACGATATCATAAACGCCGGTGCAGATTATGCCGATAAAGAAGTCGTAGTCGATGGAAATCTCATTTCTTCACGTCAGCCTGACGATTTGCCGGCTTTTTGCAGGGAAATAATAAAATTTCTCAAAGAGCATTAGAAAATGTCGGAGCCGGGCAAAATCAGAAAAAGAAACGGCTCAATAACCGGCTTCGATTCTTCAAAAATAAAAACTGCCGTTGCAAAAGCCGCGTTAGATACGGTCGGCAATGAAAAACAAGCTAATGCGATAGCAGATAAAATCACAAAACTTGTTCTCGCCGTTTTATCGCGGAATTACAAAAAGCAAACTCCAGGCATTGAACAGGTTCAGGACATTATCGAATCGGTTCTGATGTGCGAAGGTTATGATCAAATCGCAAGGAATTACATTCTATACAGGCAGAAGCACAGTGACACACGATTCACGAAATCCGCGCTTGAATTGAAGGACGATCTGAAATTTCCTGTCAATACAATGGAAGTTTTAAAAAGGCGTTATCTTTTAAAAGACGACAATCAGAAAATTATAGAAACCCCCGGCGAACTATTCAGAAGAGTCGCGTCCCACGTTGCAAAAGCCGAGAAGAATTTCAAATCCGTCGTAAGCGAGGAACAAGCGGAAGAAAAATTTTATCAGATGATGAAGAGTCAGGAATTTATGCCGAATTCCCCTACCCTGATGAATGCCGGAACGTCCTTCGGCCAGTTATCTGCCTGTTTTGTTCTGCCTGTTCCCGATTCGATTGACGGCATATTCGAATCGCTCAAACAAATGGCGAAAATCCATCAGACTGGCGGCGGAACAGGATTCAGCTTTTCGCATCTTCGGCCGGAAGGCTCGCTGGTTGCGTCGACTAAGGGGTCGGCATCAGGCCCCGTTTCGTTTATGAGAGTCTTTGACAAAGCAACAGGCGTGATCGTCCAGGGAGGCAGACGACGAGGGGCAAACATGGGCATCCTGCGATGCGACCATCCGGATATCATCGAATTTGTCGAAGCAAAAACGCAAAAAGGCATGTTTGAAAATTTTAACCTGTCTGTCGCCGCTACTGACAAGTTTATGAATGCCGTTAAAGCAGACTCAACATTAGATTTAATCAGCCCTTTGACAAAAAAATCAACTTCTAAAATAAGAGCCAAAACGCTTTTCGATCTGATTGTAAATGCCGCATGGCGTACAGGCGACCCGGGCCTTGTTTTTATAGATGAAATTAACAGAAAAAATCCTACTCCTGAAATCGGAAGCATCGAAGCTACAAACCCCTGCGGCGAATTGCCCCTGCTTGACTTTGAAAGCTGTAATCTTGCTTCTATTAACCTTGCCAATATCATCAATAGCACAAAAATAGACTGGGGAAAACTGAAAGACCTCGTGCATTGGGGAATCAGATTTCTCGATGATGTTATCGAGGTAAACAAATATCCTCTCGAACAGGTCAAATCTATCACTCTTGCAAACCGCAAAATTGGTTTGGGAGTAATGGGCTTTGCCGATATGCTGATTAAGTTGCAAATCCCTTATAACTCATCAAAAGCGGTAGAGCTCGCACAGAAATTAATGAAATTTATACATCAAAATTCGATAAGTGCTTCTGCCGCATTGGCCAAGGAAAGAGGCCTTTTCCCGAATTATCAAAAATCCGTGTATGCACGTAAAGGCTTGAAACTGCGAAATGCGACTGTTAATACGATAGCTCCCACCGGAACGATAAGCATTATCGCGGGTTGTTCCAGCGGTATTGAGCCGTTATTCGCGGTTAGTTTTATCAGAAACATTCTGGGAGCAAGCAATCTTTTTGAAGTTAATCGTCTTTTCGAAAAGAAAATAAGTGAATATGGAATTGATAAACAGGACATTTTAAGCAGGATTGCCGGAAAAGGTTCGCTGCAGGGAATAAAAAATATTCCGGCCGGATTAAAGAGAATTTTTATTACTGCTTTTGACGTTCCTCCTTTGCAGCATTTGAAAATTCAGGCTGCCTTCCAAAAATATACTGATAACGCAGTTTCAAAAACTATCAATTTGCCTGCTGACGCTTCCCTTGACAATGTCCGTGATATTTACATTAAAGCCCACCAGCTTAAATGTAAAGGTATAACAATTTACAGATATTCAAGTAAACAAAAACAGGTTTTAAATTTTAGCTCTGTAGGGACAAATGAACCTTTAATGGTCGATGCAGAATATTCCGGGGGCTGCGCAGCAGGCCAATGTGTGTTTTAATAGAGTATTAAGTATTTATCATTTCTTTGAATCTTTGGAAATCTTTTTTCATCTCCTTTCTTATTTTTGGAAACCTCATTGACGCTGCCGGATGAAATGTGATTAAACATTCAATTCCGTGATAGTCTATTATTCTACCGTGGCAATTCACCAAATTCTCATTTAAGCCAAGCATCTGTTTTAATGCCGTCTTGCCAAGCAGAACAATCAATTGGGGTTTTATCAGGTATATTTGTTTATTCAGCCAATTTTCCTTGCATATCGCCAGTTCATCATCCTTTGGCGGACGGTTTTTGGGCGGTCTGCATTTTACTGAAGAAGTTATATAGAACTGCTGCCTTTTCATATCTATTTCATTAAGCATCAGATCCAGAAACTTACCGGACATCCCTGTAAAGGGTTTACCTGTTTTGTCTTCCATATTCCCGGGCGCTTCGCCAATAAACAATACACGACAGGGAACAGGGCCTTCGCCAGGCACTGCAATTTTCCTGCTTTGCCACAATCGGCATTTGGTACAATGTCTTATTTCTTCGTTCAAAGAATCTAATGTTTTCTCGTCTAAGGTCATTTTCATCAATACCCCTATAATCAATGTATTATAATTTAGTAATAAGCATTTTACTCACCGGTTTTGAGGAACTCCCCTGTTTCTATCGATTTCGATGTAAGATATATAAAAATAATGTTTAAGGAGATGTAATATGAAATCGGTTTTTAAACTATCTTTGTGCTATTTTGTATTTGCTTTAGTATTAGCAGGATGCAGAGTCGCGCCTGAAACCACTGAACAAAAGCAGGTTCTTATGGCCGAAGTTGACGAAGCAATCGCCGTCATCAAGGCAAGAGACCCGTCAATCCAGCGATTCTTCGATGATTCCTATGGCTACGCGGTACTGCCCAAAATCGTTAAAGGCGCATTCATTGTTGGGGCAGGCCATGGCAAAGGCGCTGTCTTTGAACAAGGCAATTTGATTGGTTATTGCAATATGACGCAAATCAGCGGAGGCATTTCTTTCGGCGGCGAATATTACAGAGAATATATTTTCTTCAAGGATAAAGCAGATCTCGACAAATTCAGGACGGGCGAATACACATTTTCTGCACAAATGATGGCTGTTGCCGCCCGTTCAGGTGTCGCGGCAAAAGCTGATTATAAAGGAGGAATGGCTGTTTTCATTCTGGCTGATGTCGGCTTAATGGCTGATGCTTCTTTAGGCGGTCAGAAGTTTAATTTCGTTCGACTCGATCCGAATGATCCCAACGCTATTTAACTAACATTTGATGTATACAAGTTAATTCTAAGGAATATTTGATGCCTGAATTTACAAATCCATTCATTGGGGTAGTGCCTCGTAAGATGACGCTTTCTGAATTAACAAGAGCAATTCGCCTAGATTTAGCGGCAGAACACGAAGCGGTACATATTTACGAAGCTCACGCGGAAGCGACGGATAATGAACTTGCAAAAAAAGTTTTGCTTGATATCGCCGAGGAAGAACGGGTGCATGCAGGTGAATTTCTGCGTCTCCTTAATATCTTAATTGATGATGAGGAAAAATTCCTCGCGCAGGGAGCCGACGAAGTTAATGAAATGGCTGAAGATACTCCGAATAATACACATCAGCAGTCTTCTTCAGTTTTAAGTATAGGCAATTTAAAAAAATCTAATTAGAAAGAGACACCCATGTCCGAAAAATTTCTTCAAAGAAAAGACGCTCCTATAAGCGAAAAAGTTTGGCAGTTAATAGATCATACGGTCATCGCAGCGGCTAAAACGAACCTTAACGCTCGAAAACTTATCCCGACTTTAGGACCTTTTGGATTAGGGATAAAAGCCGTCCCAAGCGATGATCAGATCATTGATGAAACAATCAGCGATGACTTGAAACTGACATATAATTGCTGGACGCCGCTGGTAATGATTCAAAGCGCTTTTAAGCTTTCTATCAGGGACATTGCAGCCTATGAACAGAACGGGACGCCGCTTAATTTATACAATGTCGCCAAGGCGGCGAAACACGTTGCGCAGCAGGAAGACAATATTATTTTCAACGGTATGGATTCGATAAAAATCAACGGCCTGCTTAACACACAGGCTTGTCAATCTATGAATCTCAAATCATGGGATAACATCGGCGCAGCCGCAGAAGACATAATGTGGGCTGCTTCAATGCTTGATAGCCAGGGTTGTCACGGACCATATTCTCTCGGGCTTTCTGTCAATCATTATAATATGCTCTTCCGCAGGTATCCGCAGGCCGATACCGAATACAATCACATTTGCCAGTTTATAAAAGACGGCATAATCAAGATTCCCTCGATTTCCGCAGGCGGCATTCTGATATGCTGCTGTTGTCCGTGTATCAGTATCTGCCTCGGCCAGGATATATGCACAGGTTTTGTCGGCCCATCAGACGGAGAGTACGAATTTGTTATCTCTGAATCTGTCGGATTAAGGCTCACCCAGCCAAAAGCTATTTGTGTTCTTCGTTAGTCGCCTTCGGAAGAAAGCATTTTGATTTATGAATGAAAAGGATCAAAAACTTCTCGAGTCCGAAATAAGCGAATGGATGCACATGCTCGACGATGTTTATTATCATCAGGGCCCTTCCGCTGTCAAGCACGCTCTCGAACAACTGAACATACAAGCTCACAAATATGCGATACTGGTTCGTTTGCCGGGGACTACGCCCTACATTAATACCATTCCCGCGCACCAGCAGCCTCCTTATCCCGGCAGACGCGATATCGAAAAAAGAATCAAAAGCATAATACGCTGGAACGCAATGGCGATGGTTGTTCGTGCAAACAAAGAAGAACCCGGCATTGGAGGCCATATCAGCACATACGCCTCGGCTGCGACTCTTTACGAAGTCGGATTCAACCATTTCTTCAGGGCAAAAACTGAAAAACATCCGGGAGATATAATCTATTTTCAGGGTCACGCCTCGCCCGGCATATATGCAAGAGCGTTTGTCGAAGGCAGGTTATCCGGATACGATCTCGAAAATTTCCGCAGAGAATTGAAACCTCAGGGCGGTCTTTCTTCATATCCTCATCCGAGACTAATGCCGAAATTCTGGCAATTCCCAACTGTTTCGATGGGACTAAGCGCGATTATGGGAATTTACCAGGCTCGTTTCAATCACTACCTCGAAGATCGAGGCATTATAGAACATAAAAATCAGAAAATCTGGGTTTTCCTTGGCGACGGAGAAATGGATGAACCCGAAAGTCTGGGCGCTATCAGCATAGCCGCTCGCGAAAAACTCGACAATCTCATTTTCGTAATCAACTGCAATCTGCAAAGACTCGACGGTCCTGTACGCGGCAATGGAAAAATTATTCAGGAGCTTGAAGCTATTTTTGCCGGTGCGGGATGGAACGTAATAAAAGTCATTTGGGGCTCCGATTGGGATCAGCTTATTGAAAAAGATACAGAAAACATTCTTGTAAAAAGGCTTGAAGAAACCGTTGACGGTCAATTCCAGAAATATGCCGTCTCAAGCGGAGACTACATTCGAAAAGATTTTTTTGGCAAAGATCCTCACCTGCTCGATATGGTAAAAAATTATTCCGATGAGCAGCTTGAAAAGCTGAACCGCGGCGGCCACGATCCTCTAAAAGTTTACGCAGCGTATAAAGCGGCTGTCGAACACAAGGGCTCACCAACCGTAATTCTGGCTCAAACCATCAAAGGTTACGGACTTGGCGAGGCAGGCGAAGGAAGAAATGTCACTCATCAGCAGAAAAAATTAAATGAAGAAGAATTACTAAAATTCAGAAGCAGATTCGGAATTCCCGTTCCTGACGCTGAAGTTGCTGAAACCCCCTTCTACAGACCCAACGAGCAAAGCGAAGAAATGAAATATCTTCGACGCAGAAGAGAGGAATTAGGAGGATATGTTCCGAAAAGAACTGTCAGCGTAAAACCTTTACCCCCGATTCCTGATTCGGTCTTTGAAGAATTTCATAAAGGCACCGGCAAACGTCAGGAAGCCACAACAATGGCCGTTGTAAGGATTATTTCAAAATTATTGAAAGACAAACAAATCGGTAAATTAATCGTCCCAATCATACCGGATGAAGCAAGAACATTCGGAATGGAGTCCCTGTTTAGACAATATGGAATATACTCCCCCGCAGGCCAGACTTATGAACCTGTTGATAAAGAAAGCCTGCTCTACTATAAAGAGCAAAAAGACGGTGCGATCCTCGAGGAAGGAATCACGGAAGCGGGTTCTATGTCCTCATTTATCGCCGCCGGTTCTGCTTACGCTACTCACGGAATCAATACCATTCCCTTCTACTTATTCTATTCCATTTTCGGCTGTCAGCGTATGTTCGATTTAATCTGGGCCGCGGCAGATACTATGGCCAGAGGCTTTCTTTTCGGAGCAATCGCGGGCAGAACAACACTCGCCGGCGAAGGACTTCAGCATCAGGACGGACACAGTCATCTGTTTATGTATTCTGTTCCGCATATAAAATGCTATGACCCCGCTTTCTCGTATGAACTTGCTGTAATCATCCGTGAGGGCATCCACCGTATGTACGAAAAGCAGGACAACGTCTTTTATTACATTACGATTCTGAATGAATTTTATGAAATGCCGCAAATGCCCAAAGGCGCAAAGGAAGGGATTCTCAAAGGTATGTATAAATTTAAATCCGCTTCGAAAAATAACAGCGGCGATTTAAAAGCTGTCCTGCTTGGCAGCGGCGCGATTTTGCAGGAAGCCGTTAAGGCGCAGCAGATTCTTGAGGAGCAATATAATATCTCTGCCGAAGTCTGGAGCGTTACGAGTTATAAAGAGCTTTATTTAGACGGCGTGGAGACAGAAAGATACAATCTTCTAAATCCTCTCGAAAAACAGAAAACGTGTTATGTGCAGCAATGTTTTGAAAAGGAGAACTCGGTTTTCATTGCCGCCAGCGACTATATGAAAGTCCTGCCTTACTCTATAATGCGATGGCTTCCCGGCAGATTAGTCGCTCTTGGTACAGACGGTTTTGGCCGAAGCGACGGCAGGGCTGCCTTAAGGGAATACTTCGAAGTTGATTCGCGGTTTATCACCGTCGCCGCACTCAAAGCCCTTGCATGTGAAAGCAAAATTCATCCGGAAACCGTCGATCTGGCAATCAAAAAACTAAATATTGACCCAAAAAAAATCAGTCCTCTTTCTATTTAAGGAATATTTTATGATTACCGAAGTCACGTTGCCTAAAATTTCTGAAAATGTCGATTCAGGAGAAGTCGTGGACGTACTCGTAAATGTCGGAGATTCTGTCGATACCGAACAGGCCCTTGTCGAACTTGAAACCGACAAAGCAACTTTTGAACTTCCATCACCGGTCAAAGGAAAAGTTACGGAAATTGACATTCATAAAGGCGATGAAGTGAAAACAGGTCAGATGATTATGAAAATAGATACAGAACAGGAGTCATGATAATGGACATTTTCGAATTTGCCAAAGAGAAAGAAAAATTCAGCGAAAATTATTATCGCCGACTTTCACAGAAAACGACTCACGAAGGATTTCGAAATATCTTTAATATGCTCGCCGCAGAGGAGGCCGGCCATTACAAGATAGTTGAGGAAATGCAGAAACACCAGCAAACCCAGATAGCTGATTCGCCTATTTTAAGTGACGCGAAAAAAGTCTTTGATTCGATACGTGTCTCTGCGGAAAGATTCAATTTCGATATAAGCGAAGTCCAGCTCTACAAAAAAGCTCGCAGGTACGAAGAGGAAAGCGAAACATTTTACCGCAGGAAAGCCGAGGAATCAGAAGATCCGGTACATAAAGACATTTTCAATAAACTCGCCGACCAGGAACATAAACATTATATTCTGCTCGAAAATATTTATTCGTTTGCCGAAAGGCCGGAGTATTTTCTTGAAAATGCGGAGATATATCGTTTTGACGATTATGTTGACGGCGTTCTTTAAACCTGCACAGATTTTTCCAGGCGAACTAAAGCTTCTGATACCCTTTTCCGCCTGAATTTTCTGACAATTACCCGTATATCATCGGCATCGATGATTTCGCCTCCTTCGAGCGAATGTTTGGAATGCTGCGTGCACCATTCGCTGAGTGTCGGGACTTTGCAGGCTTTATATTTTTCGTCCGCATCGACCCCTAACGCTGAAAACACTTTTGTCATAGGCAGCCCCCCGCCCATAATCCATGCGCTTCCTCCATACGGGCTGATATGAGTCGGAAGATAATCGAACTCATCTTCGATTTCACCTACCAGCTCTTCAAGAATATCCTCGAGCGTTACCATTCCGAGGATTTGATCTTCCTTAGAAACAACAATTGCGATGTGAAGTTTTTCCTGGATCATTTTCTCCAGTGCCTGGGATATCGGAGTATCGCCGTCAATCTTCCTTATCGCCCTGATTATTCCCTTAAGAGACGGTTCCTGCGGATTCGTTTTCAGAGCATATACGATATCTTTGAAATTTATGTATCCCGAAATAGTTTGAGGATTATTTTTTTCGCTGCAAACAGGGAAACGCGTATGCATATCAAGATGGGCCTTAACAAGCGCTTCCATCAGAGTATCGCCCATCCATATCATTGTGATATCCTGCGCAGGAATAATTATTTCCTTAACCGGGCGGGTTGACAGCAACGCGCTTGACAAAACTATTTTCTCCTGGCGGGGATTCAAAAGTTTCGATGCTGTCGCAAGCGATACCGCCGCCCTGAAATCATAAAACCCGTGAACCCTTTCAACACCTTTAAGCGGACTTATCTTCGTCACTAATCCTACTATACGCTTTACTACGAATTCAATAACTGAAATCACGGGATTTGCGACAGCAGAAAGATACTTCATCAATGGAGATAACTTTAACACTACCCATTCTTTATTTTGCAGCGCGAGCATTTTAGGAACAAGTTCACCGAATACCATTATTACAAATGTTAGCGGTATTATTATAAAAATGATCGAGAGTATCTCTGCAAGAAAATGGTGAATACCAAGCAAATGCATAAGATAAGGACTCAGTCTGTCGCCAATCCCCGCACCTCCCGTCGCCGCGGCAAACGCACCGGCAAGAGTAATTCCGAGCTGAATAATCGCAAGGCTCGCCTCCATCTTGTTCTTCATATACACCGCTTCAGCCGCCCCTCTTCTCTTCTCATTCAGCATCACATGTAGCCGTGCGGATGTAACGGAAGCAAGCGCCATCTCATAAGCTGCAAATACAGCATTGAAAAACAGCATTAATCCAATAATAATAAGTTCATATAAAAGCATGTAAGTCTCTCAAATACTATAGTTATACGTAAATCTCGGATTATGTTCAATCGTAAATCCTCTTAAGCAGTATATTGAATATGATTAGTCTGCTTGTCATAAGTTAATTTACACAGACTGTAAAACAAAGCTGTGTAAGCTTCAAAGATTATAAACCAGTCTTTTTTTTTGCATATACATATTTCCCTGTAAGTACATCATTTGTATGAGCCCGGCTGCTGCCGCGACATAAACATACAAACGGTTATTAAGAAAGGACTTACATTCATTTTGCTAATAACAGCCTAAGCATTGTGTCTTTAGCTGACGAATTTGCGGGAGTTTACCTAACTCGCTTTTTATTTTTGTTGCAAAAATGACGTTTTTTGTGAAAATGGGATAATGGAAAGTACTATGTTTTGGTGCGGTTTGCCATTATGTGTTATTTGATCTAATTAAATGCTTTTTATACTTCATAGATACATTTTTAAGGAATTATTGAAAGTCTTCTTGCTTTCGACCCTGGCCTTGAGCGTTATCATGAGCCTCGGTAGTCTTTTGCGCCCAATTCAGGAGTATGGTGTCGGCCCGCGGCAGGTATTCGACCTGCTCTGCTATTTTATGCCGGTTACTATGACCTTTGTGCTTCCGGTCGCCGCTCTGTTTGCAACATCTCTCGTCTATGGCCGATTTGCCGCTGATAACGAATTCGATGCCTGCAAATCAAGCGGGATTAGTCCGTCTATGATGTTCTATCCTGCTATCATCCTTGCTATCATAATCGCCATTGCAAATTTAATCCTGAGTTTCCACGTTGTGCCCGCCTACGTTCAACGCGCCGAAATGGAAATGAAAGCCGATGCCAAGCAAATCCTCTTTCGTAACATCCAGCGTCAGGGATTCTATTCTCTGCCAGGCCGTAAATTTAGAATTTATGCTGACGCAGCAGATATAAAAAATTCAGGTCTGCTTGGCGTCGTCATTGTTGATAACAGCAAAACTAAGGGCAAAAGACTCATTACTGCCGAGGCGGCAACTGTTAATTTCGACAGTACACCAAAAACTAACGAAGTAAAAGTTATCGCCAAAAACGCTTACCAGGTTGATGACCAGGGAGGTGTTTTCTTTGAAGCGATATCCGTACTTGGTGAGTTCGAGAACATAATGTCGGACGACGTAAAGTTCAGGAAAATTGACCAGATTAATAATATCAAGCTTTCGCCCATGTCTTTCTATCCCATAGCAAAACCTGCCTGGGATGCTTATGAGCAGTTATCACTTGAATTGTTGCATCAGGACATTAAAAATACAATTAACGCTGAAACAAACAACCTATACCAGCTTAATAATGAGAAGTTTCTGGTTAGTATTAACGGCGAAAATTGTTCTCTCGACCCATCGGGAGAAGCTATCGAAATCAGCGGCAAAGCTGTTCTGTTCGAATACGATAAGCAGACCGGCGAACTGAC
The DNA here is from genome assembly GCA_022705345.1 of Planctomycetota bacterium. Taxonomy (GTDB): domain Bacteria; phylum Planctomycetota; class Phycisphaerae; order Sedimentisphaerales; family UBA12454; genus UBA12454. The sequence goes on from JAKJEQ010000005.1 coordinate 36,377, forward strand.
CAAAAGCTACCGAGGAGATAAAATTTTACTGCAACTCTCAAATGAAACGGAGACAAGGCCGAGCAGCAAGCTGGTTCTTACTTTTCCGAATGCCATTTGGCTCGATCACGGTGTAGAATTTATTAAACCGAGGTATTTTGCAAAAGACCTTCATCTGCCTGATTCCGTTATGGCTAAGCTTGACGAGGACATCATTTCTTCCGCAAGAAATCATAAATTCCTTGAAAGCCCGTCTCGTAGACTAACCGGCGCCGTTAAAGCGATGGACAAAAAAATTAGAACAACATTCCTGCAAATTAAAGCTGAAATACATTCCCGTCTCGTTTTCGGAATAGGATGTATCACGCTTATTCTCATGGGTACGGAATTGGGAATAAGATTCAGAGGCGGCCATTTACTCACTGCTTTCGGAGTCAGTTCTATTCCTGCCGCTGCTTTGCTTATTTTCATTATGACAGGAAAGAACATAACTAAAAATCAGATGTCTGTCGCAGGCGCGGATATGGGTGTCGCCATCATGTGGTCAGGGTTTGCGATACTTGCTGTTATTTCTTTGATTCTTTACAGGAAATTATTAAAAAATTAATTCCATACTATGAGAACTCTCGATAAATATGTCGCTAAAAACTTTCTCACAGGTTACCTGATTTCTTTTTCAGTGCTTATGGGGCTGCGCATTATGATTGACGTCTTTGTCAACCTCGATGAGTTCACGGAAAACGCACAGCTAACCACTATCGAGATGCTGCGGAACATCGCCGTTTATTACGGCAGGAGCAGCTTCCTTTACTTCAGAGATTTCGCGGGTATGATTACTGTGGTTGCGGCCGTTTTTTCTCTCGGCAAAATGACAAAACATAACGAACTTACCGCGATTATGGCCTCAGGCGTAAGCCTAAAAAGAGTCATCGCGCCTATACTATTTCTTTCGCTTGTTTTCACAGGCATTCACGTGATTGACGAGGAAATTATTATCCCTCCGATGGCCGACAAGCTCGTGCGTTCACACGACGAAATAGGTGAAACGCTTGTATATGATTTGTGGTTTCTAAGCGATAGTTACGGCAACTTATTCTGCTCCCAGGAATATCAAGTAAAAGATGAAACAATCATAAGCCCCTCAATCATCACACGCACCAGAAAAGAGGATTCGCTTTTATGGGACGTAACTGGCGTTATAAAAGCTGATTCCGCCAAATACGATCATGATAAAAAAGTATGGATCCTGCAAAATGGCATGTACCTGAAAATTTCACGTTACCTCGAAGACAAACCATATCAGCCTGTACATGAATGCACCAGCGACTTGACTCCCAAAGACATCCCCGTACGGAGAAAATCCGCACATATGGATTTGTTAAGTTCGTATGACCTGATGAGACTTGCAAGGCAAAATCCAAAAGATCTCGCAAGACTTTATGCCCAGAAAAATTTCCGTTTTACCGACCCGATAATCAATTTCATTATGCTGATGATATCCCTGCCCCTGCTTGTTTGCAGGGACCCGAAAAGTTTAAAATCAGCAGTCTTCATAAGTTTTGGTTTGACTTCTTTATGTTATGTACTTACTTTTATCAGTAAAATTTTTGCTTCGGATGTACTAATTGCCGGCAGTGTCAGACCTGAAATATGGGCATGGCTGCCGATTGTTATTTTCGCTCCGCTTGCTATCATCGAATTGGATTCGATGAAAACCTGATTATTATTTTATTTATATTTTTATAGCTTGCCTTTTGGCCGTTAAAAGGATTTTGAAATGACAGATTTTATTATTGAACCCGCTGAACGAATCAAAAGATTGCCCCCATATCTTTTCGGCAGACTTAATGCTCTGAAACTTGCAAAAAGACAGCAGCAAATAGATATGATTGATTTAGGTATGGGAAACCCCTCTGACCCGACACCGCAGATTATAGTCGATAAACTTTGCGAGGCTGCGCGTGACCCCCGTAATCAGCGTTATTCCGCCAGCAAAGGAATTTTCAATCTTCGCAAAGAAGTTGCCATTAAATATGCGAAAAAATATAATGTTGAACTAGACCCCAACTCCGAGGTGCTCGCATGCATCGGCTCGAAAGAAGGTTTCAGCCATTTGTGCCTTGCGATGCTCGGCCCCGGCGATACCGCTATCGTGGCAGACCCGGCTTTTCCTATTCACATCTACGCTGTCGCACTTGCGGGAGCAAATGTGGTAACCGTACCGCTGGGAAATACGCAGGAATCGTTGAACAACATTAAGGTCGTTTGTGAAAAGCTTTTCCCTCGTCCCAAGATGCTGATTTTAAACTTCCCGCACAATCCTACGGCTATGACTCTCGATGATTTGGCTTATTTTGAAACAGTTGTTGATATGGCCAAAAAATATAATATCGCAGTTATTCACGACTTTGCATATGGCGATACCTGCTTCGATGGATACTCGGCTCCAAGTTTTCTTTCAGCTAAGGGAGCTAAAGATGTCGGTGTTGAATTTTCCACGATGAGCAAAGCTTATAATATGGCCGGTTGGCGTATCGGTTTTGTCACAGGTAACAAGCAGATGGTCGAAGCTCTTGCGACTATTAAGGGATATTATGATTACGGCATTTTCCAGGCCGCTCAAATCGCGGGCATTATCGCGATGCGGCACTGCGAAAATGATGTCATCGAGCAGAATAAAAAATATCAGCAGCGCAGAGACATTGTTTGCGATTGCCTCAATAAAATCGGCTGGCAGGTTGAAAAACCCCGAGCATCTATGTTCGTCTGGGCAAAAATCGCTGAAGAACACCTCAAAGGAAGAGGCACAATTGATTTCGCAATGGACCTTGTCGAAAATGCAAACGTTGTTGTCTCCCCGGGCCGTGCTTTCGGCGAAAATGGCGAAGGTTATGTCCGTATCGCTCTTGTCGAAAATGAAAACCGTCTACGCCAGGCCTTCAGAAACATCAAAAAATATGTAACCAAAGGATAAAGTAATATTTGAGGTGGCCGCAAAAAATGTCTTTGTGAGCCCCTAACGGGCGTGGCAATCTCAATCGCTGAAACATAAAGGGCAGACACTTAGGTCTGCCCTTTTTTATTGCTGTAAATATTTTATATTTATCTTCTTCTCCGTCTTCGTTTATGTCTGTCTTTGCCTTGTTCCGAAAATTGTCGTGGTTGCTCATTGCTTTTTTGAGCGTCGTTTTTCGGCGGCTCCTGTTGGGGCACAAACCCCGGGCACTTTTCTATTTTAAGTTTTCTGCCGATAAACTTTTCTATTTGATGAATATGCCTTTGTTCATCCTGAGCTACGAAGGTTATCGCGTCTCCCGCGGCTTCAGCCCTGCCTGTTCTGCCGATTCGATGAACGTAATCTTCCGCAAACGCCGGTACATCATAATTTACCACGTGCGAAATCCCTTCGATATCTATGCCCCTTGCCGCGATATCTGTCGCAACCATTACCTGAAATTTCCCTCTTTTAAAGCCTTCCAAAGCTCGCTGCCGCTGGTTCTGTGTGCGGTCTGAATGTATGGAAACTGAATCAATTCCCGCCCTTTGAAGCTTTTTGCTGATTCTGTCCGCACCATGTTTTGTCCGCGAGAAAATCAATACGCTGTACATCCCTCCATTTTGAAGCAAATACAATAGCAGCTGCATCTTTTCCTGTTTCGGTATAGAATAAATATGCTGGGTAATCGTCTCTATCGGATTATGCCTTTTTCCAACCTGGATCGTTTTGGGATGCTTCATAATTCCGGCGGCGAGACTCTGAATTTCATTCGGTATTGTAGCTGAAAACAAAAGAGTCTGGCGATGCGATGGTATAGCCGCAATTATTTTTTTAACATCGTTGATAAATCCCATATCGAACATCCGGTCAGCCTCATCGAGCACAAGCACCTCTACGTGCCCCAGGTTTATACTCCCACGGTTCATATGATCTATCAACCTCCCCGGAGTTGCGAC
>JAKJEQ010000060.1 GCA_022705345.1 Planctomycetota bacterium
GCCTTTTTCTTTTCGCCGAAGCCTATAAATAAAACTCTTTCTGCGGCAATTTTGCCGTGGGTATAAAGCAAAATGCTGCTGCCGGCTTTGGCTTTGAAGTCGCCGAGTTTTTTCAGTCTTGAAAAAGCGCCGTCAAGTTTTTTATCGAGCATATTAAGAATTGGACTATCTTTTTGGTCGCTGTAAACGCCTATTGCCATGCAGTCAGTTTTGAATTTAAAAACATCCGCTTTCGCGGCTTTAACATCAACTTTCATAGTTTGTTTCACAATAAAACTCCTTAAGTAAATTCAAACAGTATTTTACATTCGAAATGCAAAATACGATATAATTATTTCTTTGATTATTTTCCTGATACTCCGCCAGAAACGACAAAAGCCATAGCTTTTGAACTTTCAATGTTTAGAGGCGATACCCTTTCAGCCGGGAAAATCAAAACCGAACCGGCGAAATTATAAGACTGCGGGAAATAAACCGCAACATCTCCCGGCATAGATAAAAACCCTAAATCGTCGTGAGTAATAAAACCTATCGCTTTGGGGCCGCCGACTGTAAGCTCGACAACCACCGGTTTATCGAAACTCTTTCTTTCGCCCGCAAACGCCTGTATCAAATCCCTGATTGCCGCATAAAACATTTTAATGACCGGCAGTCTCGTAAAAAGTTTGTCGATAAACAAAAATAACTTATTGCCTATGTAATTGGACGCCAGAAAACCAATTAAAGTAATAATCGCTACTGCCGCCACAAATCCAAGGCCCGGAATCGGAATTCCCAAAAGACCATCAAATTCTTTAATAGCCCAGAAAATAATTAGCAGCGTGATCGCAGCCGGAACAAAAACCAAAAGACCTTTAAGAAAATATCCTATTAATCGTTTCATATTCGCTCCATGGCAAAAGTTTACGCGATGACTAATTATTGTTTATTCTGTTTATGTTTTTTTTCTGCGCGGTATTGCAGGTAACTGTCAATAAAACTTTCGAGGTCGCCGTCGAGGACGGATTCTATATTTCCAGTCTGAAAATCCGTTCGATGATCTTTGATCAACTGATAAGGCTGGAGAACGTAGCTGCGAATCTGGTTGCCCCAGGCGATTTCGCCTTTATTGCCGTAGAGCTTGGCAAGCTCGGCGTCACGCTTCTGCTGCTCAAGCATATACAATTTACCCTTGAGCATTTTCATAGCTTCAGCTTTGTTGCGGTGCTGACTGCGATCGTTCTGGCACTGCGTTACAATCCCGGTAGGAAAGTGAGTGATTCGGACGGCTGAACTTGTCTTGTTTACGTGCTGGCCGCCCGCGCCGCCTGCGCGGTAATAATCAATCCTCAAATCCTTCTCGTCGATTTCAATATCTATATCGTCATCGTATTCAGGCAAAACGTCAACAGCCGCAAAGCTGGTATGTCTTCGCTTGTTCGCGTCAAAGGGGCTTATCCGCACAAGCCTGTGAACTCCTGATTCGCAGGATAGTTTTCCAAAGGCAAAAGGCCCGTTGACTTTGAGAGTTATCGAACGCAAACCCGCTTCTTCGCCCGGAACAATATCCAGTTCTTCATAACTGTATTTATTCTGCTGGAAAAATCGAGTGTACATACGAAGAAGAATACTCACCCAGTCGCAGCTTTCAGTTCCGCCTGCGCCCGCGTGAATGCTGAAAAAGCAGTTCTTCGTATCGTCCTGACCGCTGAGAAGTCCTGTCCGTTCGATTTGACTGCATTTCTTTTCGAGCGTATGTATGTCTTTTTCTATATCTGCCAGAGTTTGCTGATCAGATTCTTCCAGCGCTATTTCAAGCAGATCCGTAAGGTCATTTATTTTTTTTTCCGCATCGACCACAGGGTCTATAAAAGCTTTAAGCGCGCTTACTTTTGATACGACAGATTTTGCGGTATCCTGATTGTCCCAGAAGCCGGGGCGTGACATTTGTTCTTCAAAATTTTGTCTTTCAACCTGTTTTGAGGGGATGTCAAAGCCAGTCCCGGATTTTTGTTATCCGAGCCCTCAAGTCCTGTACCGATGATTTTATTTCAAATGTTTCCATGTTTTTAATAGTATCAAAAAAGATATATTTATCAAATTATTCTTTTATTATTTCGAGTTTAGCCGCAACTTCATCAAAAGCGAGCTTATGGTTCGCGGGCACCAGCAAAACCTCGTCACTGGTTTTGTCAGCGACTAAAATTTTCTCCAGTAATTGAGTGCTGCCGATGAATTCCTCATAATTCCATCCATAACCCTGGGCGATATTTTTGCTGATTTTTCTGTAACTTTCATCGTCATCATTTTCACTGCTTCGTACGAAAACGGCCCGACTATAGTTCTTTTGCCAGCCCGCGAGAAATTCTTCGAGAACCTGCAATTCGTCGGCGGTGTAAGTTTTGCCTGGCGTTTCGATATTAAGACCTATTCTAAGCGAAATCTCATAGTTTGGATTTTCATCGAACCACCCTTTTGTGAAATAATAAGTCCCGGGGCATTTATCGAATTGCTCCCTGTAGAGAGCCGCCGAACCGAGAAATAAAGTAATGCAATCATGAGCTTGTGGAATTACAAGCGGAATTGTACGCGATTGCAGATTTACGGTTCCCTTCCCGCAAATTCCGTAACCAAGGATAATTTTTTCGTATTTACCCGAAGCAGAGGCCGCATCTATTTGTTTCTGGACTTCCCGGGTCAGTTCGGCTGGGGTATTATGCAAACCGAACGGCAAAAATTCAAAATCCACATCTAATCCTGCCTTTTTCGCGGCATCCTGAATATCCGGCCGCAAAACCTTACAGGCGATTACATATACTTTCTTATTGTTTTTCACTAAAATGCACCTTTAAAAAACGCTTTTCTACTATATATTGATATGATAAACTATTGTTCTTGTTTAAGGATAGAAAAAAATGAAAAAATCGAAACTTGGCAATTCAGACCTTCAAATTACAAAGGTAGGCCTTGGCACCTGGGCGATTGGCGGACCATGGGAATTCGGCTGGGGACCGCAGGATGATAAGGATTCGATAGACGCAATCATCGAAGCGCTGGATGTTGGGGTAAATTGGATAGACACGGCTCCGATTTACGGTTTTGGCCATAGCGAAACTATTGTCGCGCAGGCCCTGAAGAAAACTTCTATAAAGCCTATCATCGCGACAAAGTGCGGCCTGACTTGGGGGGAAAAAAAAGAAAGAACTCCCTGTCTCAAAGCCAAAAGCGTTTTGGCGGAGTGCGATGCATCGCTCAAACGGCTGAACGTCGATGTAATCGACCTTTATCAGATGCACTGGAACAATCCGCCCGAAGATATCGAAGAAGGCTACGATGCGATGGCGCGATGCGTCAAAGCAGGCAAGGTTCGCTACCTTGGAGTTTCAAATTTCACTGTCGAGCAGATGCAGATGGTTATGAAAATTCATCCGCTTGTTTCTCTTCAGCCTCCGTACAGTATGTTCAGACGTGATATTGAAAATGACATTCTGCCTTTCTGCAAAAAAAATAATATTGGCGTCATAGTTTACAGTCCTTTGCAAAAAGGGATGCTCAGCGGAAAATTCACCGCTGAGAAAATTGCCGCTTTGCCTGCCGATGATGTTCGTCACATGGATCCGAATTATAAGTCGCCGCGTCTGGAGATAAATCTTAAAGCGATAGATGCATTAACGCAAATCGCGAAACAAAATAAAATCACTATGGCTCAACTTGCTACCGCATGGGTAATAAGAAATCCCGAAGTAACCGCGGCAATCGCTGGAGCAAGACGCAAAGGCCAAATAAAAGAGACCTCGCCGGCTGCGGACATAACATTATCTAAAAATGATATTGCAGAGATTGAAGAAATTCTCAAATCAAGGAATGATAATTTAAATAATGATTATTTCTGAAGAACAATTTAGAGTGCTTCTGAATTCAAACGAAGACGAGCACCTCGAATTCAAAGAGGCAAAGGAGAATTTTCATTTTGAAGAGCTTGTAAAATACTGTGTTGCACTGGCTAACGAGCGGGGCGGGAAAATAATATTCGGTGTTACAGATAAAAAACCGAGAAAGATTGTCGGCAGTAATGCTTTTGTGGAATTAGGAAAAACAAAAGCAAGCTTAATGACGCGTATTCCAATCAGGGTAGAAGCCAATGAATTAAAGTATGACAATTATCGCGTAATTATTTTCGATATCCCTTCTCGGCCAATAGGTATGCCAATACAATACAATGGCGCTTATTGGATGCGGAGAAATGATTCTCTTGTGCCGATGACTCCGGATATGCTGAAACGAATATTTGATGAAAGCGGTAATGATTTTTCATCAGAGATTTGTCCAAATGCAACTATCAAAGACCTTTCACCTGATGCTATTGAGGAGTTTCGAAAATTCTGGTTAAAAAAAACAAAAAACGAAACTTTGTCATGCCTTTCGCACGAACAGGTTCTGCATGATGCAGAACTGTGCAACGGCGATTCAGTAACCTATGCAGCTTTAATTCTTATGGGAACTCGTCAGGCTTTGGGCAAATATCTTCAGCAAAGCGAAGTAGTATTTGAATATCGTTCTGGTAATACCACAGGCCCGGCAAATCAAAGAGAAGAATTCAGAGAAGGTTTTTTACTTTTTTATAACAGGATTTGGGAATTGATAAATCTTCGCAATGATATCCAGCATTTTCAAGATGGTTTGTTTATGCAGGATATTCCTACTTTTAGCGAAGGCTCTATAAGAGAAGCGGTTCTTAATGCAATCAGTCACAGAGATTATAGAAACGCAGGCTCTATTTTTATTCGACAGTTTCCTCGACAAATTGAAATCGTCAGCCCGGGCGGTTTTCCTGTGGGGATTACTGTTGAAAATATTTTGGAAAGGCAACTTCCCAGAAATCGCAGAATAGCGGAAACGCTTGCCAAATGTGGTTTTATAGAACGATCAGGGCAGGGTGCTAACAGAATGTTCGAAGAGAGCATCAGGCAGAGCAAACCGCTTCCTGATTTTTCCGGAACAGATGAATATCAGGTTTCAGTTACGCTTAACGGGGAAATTCAGGATGTTAGCTTTCTAAAATTCCTCGCAACAGTCTATCGGGAAAAATCAATCTCATTTGGTACTAACGAACTTCTTGCTCTCGATTTTGTTCATAAAGATAAAAAAATCCCAACCAATCTTCAAGCGACTTTGCATTCTCTTGCAGAACAGGGAATAATCGAAACTGTCAGCAGAGGACGAGGTGCAAAGTATCTTCTATCTCGTCAGTTCTATATTTTTATCGGAAAGGAAGGAGCCTATACGCGTAAAAGAGGTCTTGACAGAAGCGAGAATAAAGCTTTACTTTTGAAACATATCAAAAGCAAAGGTGCTGATGGCTGCAAACTTCGGGAACTGCAATATGTCTTGCCATCCTGCTCCAAATATAAAATACAGCGGTTGCTTCAGGAACTAAAAAAAGATAACCGCATTTATCTTCAAGGAGCCACAAATTCAGGTAAATGGGTTTTTGGAGCTAAAATATAATGTATTATCGAATAAAGCGCTATTATTTGCGCATTATTGATTTATATAAATATTTGACGATTAAAGGCTTATAGTTAAGTCATTACAAATATATTTGTACAATTATATTATAATTATTACTGGTTAGAATATCGAAAGAATCAATATGAAAAATCAAAATGTTTACAGTTCCCCATTGGTTGAGCGGAACGCGTCAAAGGAAATGGCGGAGCTTTTTGGAAATCAGACCAAATTCTCGACCTGGCGAAAACTCTGGCTCGAACTTGCAAAGGCCGAAAAAAAACTCGGCCTGAAAATTACGTCAACCCAGATAAACCAAATGGCCGAGCATCTCGACGATATTGATTTTGACAAGGCCGCCGAGTACGAGAAGAAATTCCGTCACGATGTGATGGCCCACGTTCACACTTTTGGAGAGGCTGCGCCGAAAGCCGCACCGATAATTCACCTTGGCGCAACAAGCTGCTACGTAGGCGACAACGCGGATTTGATTATTATGCGAACCGCTATGCGGATAATCGCCGCAAAACTGGCGAGCCTTGTTGATTGTCTAAGTGCATTCGCAAAAACGTATCGCAAAATGCCGACTCTTGGTTTCACGCATTTTCAGCCCGCGCAGTTGACCACTGTCGGCAAACGCGCGACTCTGTGGTGCAATGATTTTGTTACCGATCTTACCGAAATGGAATATCGAATTGCAAACACGCCGTTTAGGGGCGTCAAAGGAACCACCGGCACGCAGGCATCATTCCTTGAACTTTTCAATGGTAATCACAATAAAGTAAAACAGCTCGACAAAGCGGTCGCTAAAGCATTTAACTTTGAAAAACTCTGTCCTGTTACCGGCCAGACCTATTCGCGCAAAATCGATTCGCTCGTAATTAATTCGCTTGCGAACATTGCCCAATCGGCGCACAAGATGTGTAATGATATTCGTTTGCTTGCAAATCTCAAGGAGATCGAAGAACCTTTTGAAAAATCGCAAATTGGTTCTTCGGCAATGGCTTATAAACGCAATCCGATGCGATGTGAACGCGTTACTGCTCTTTCAAGATTTTTAATTAGCCTGTCAAGCAGCCCGCAAATGACCGCCGCTGAGCAATGGCTCGAAAGAACCCTCGATGATTCAGCAAACCGCAGAGTTGTAATACCTGAGGCGTTCCTCGCTGCCGATGGAATTCTGGAAATCTTAATCAATGTAACAAGCGGCCTTGTAGTTTATCCGAAGGTTATTGCTGCAAGAATTAATTCCGAACTTCCGTTTATGGCGACTGAAAATATTTTGATGGCCGCCGTAAAAGCGGGCGGCAATCGTCAGGAGCTTCACGAAAAAATCAGGGTGCATTCGCACGGTGCCGCCGAACAAGTGAAAAAATATGGGAATCCAAACGATTTGATTGAAAGACTCAAAGCTGATGAGGCATTTTCAAAAGTAGATTTCAGTAAAGTTCTAAATGCAAGCGATTATGTCGGAAGGGCGCCCGAGCAGGTCAGCGATTTTATAAATGATGTTGTAAAACCGGCGATTAGAAAATATCGCGGAAAAATTAATAAAATTACGGAACTCAAAGTTTAAGGATTATAAAAACAATGACAAAACTGGAATTGGCAAAACGTGTAAAAGAAACATCGTATCTCGAAGGCGATTTTACATTAAGAAGCGGCAAGAAAAGCAAATATTATATGGACAAATATCTGTTCGAAACTCAGCCGGATATTTTAAAAGCCCTCGGCGAGGAATTCGCAAAACACGCTACAGATGATGTAACGCTTATCGCAGGAGCTGAACTCGGCGGCGTCGCGCTCGCAGCGGCAACCGCGATGCAGACCGGCAAAAATTGGATTATAGTCCGCAACAGCAAAAAAGATTACGGCACAAGCAAAATGGTCGAAGGCGTTTTGAAAGCCGACGACGTTGTTCTTCTCGTTGAAGATATCGCGACTACAGGCGGCCAGGTCCTTGAAGCCGCTAAGATAATTAGCCAAGCCGGCGCGAAGGTGAAAAAAATTGTCGCTGTTATTGATCGAAAACAAGGCGCAAGCGAAAACATCACTGCCGCAGGCTATAAATTCGAAAGTATTTTGACAAAAGCAGATTTAGGCATAAAAGATTAATGAAAAGCGGATGTGTAATCAAAGATGGTATCAAATTGCTAAAAAAAGGAAAATTGGAGTTAAAAGAATTACGAATAATTATCCAATATCAGTTTAGCAATTTCCTCGCTGATAAGTTTTTCGTTCAGCATCTTTTCAATCTCTTCGGCCATCGTACACATTCCAAATTTCCGGCCGGTTTCAATGGCCGTTCGCAGATGATACCCTCCTTTTCGCCGGAGGATACTTTTAACAGCGGCCGTAGCGATCATAATTTCGCAAGCCACTCGCTGCTGTCCGCTAATTAGCGGCAACAATTCCTGATGAATTACGCCCTGCAAAGTCTCTGCCAGCAAAAACCGTACTGTATTTTCACTTTCCTCCGGCCCATAACTGATAATTCGTTCAATCATTTTATCTATCGAAATAACATGCAGCGTCGAAAGCACCAAAATACCTGTTTCAGCGGCAGTAAGCGCAATTTTAATAGTTTCATAATCTCTCATTTCGCCGATAGCTATGATATCCGGGTCCTGGCGTAATGCCGCCCGCAAACCGGTTGCAAATGTTTTTGTATCCCGGCCGACTTCACGCTGCCGAACAATACCTTTTTTGTTGTTATGAACATATTCGATTGGGTCTTCTATTGTAATGATATGTTTTTTTTGTATTGAATTGACATAATCTATCATGGCCGCCATTGTGGTTGTCTTACCCTGACTGGTGCTGCCGGTGATAAGAACTAATCCTTTATCTTTTAGAGCCAGCGTCTTAACAATATCCGGAAGGAACAATTCATCCGGCGTTTTTGGTTCTCCCGAAAGCACACGAACCGTCGCTCCTACCGCCCCATTAAAATATCCAACATTAATTCGGAAACGCGACCCGTTATAAGCCATCATCAGATCAAAATCCAGATTTTGCTCAAACATCCTGATTTGCTCATCTGTCAGCATTTCATAGCAAATCTGTTTACTTTTTTCGGGCGAAAGTTTTTCTTCTGTTACCGGCTTGAGTTTGCCTCTGACACGAAGTTGCGCCGGCGCTCCCGCACAGATATGAATATCGGTTGCATTTTGGGCAACTGCAAAATCAAATAACTGATTGCAATTTTTCAAAATATTTCTCCTGTATTATATTTTTTCTCATCCTTTGGCAATTGCTGAATCGATCAAGTTGAAAAATTATTTCTTTATAAAGCTAAAAGATTAATAATCCTCTTCGCCAAAAAAGATTTATCCGCCTTAGGCAATATTCGCCAATCGCTGTTTTTGCGTTTGATTTGAACTGTTGATTTTTCGCTGCCGATTGCCGAAGGCGAATTTGCGATTATCATATCGAGATTTTTCGACTGCATTTTTTTCTCGGCATTTTTGCGCAAGTTTCTGTCCTCAAGCGCAAAGCCTACTACAAACTGATGTCTCTTATGCTCTCCTGCCCATTTTAAAATATCTGTCGTAGGTTTTAATTTGAGAATTATAGACTCTTTTGATTTTTTGATTTTAATTTTTGATTTCTTTGCAGGTGTGTAATCCGAAACAGCCGCCGCCATGATCAGGCAATCGCATTTTTTGAAATTTGCCTTAACCGCCTTGAACATGTCTTCTGCTGATTCTACAAAGATATTTTTAAAATCTCTGCTCGAAGGACTGTATGTTTCGTCTCGCCCTATTACAGAAATGAATTTACCAACAAAATAATGCGTTCCATATTTACTGTTAAATAAAGTTTCAGCATTTTCTAATGTAGAGATTAATGTTACGCGATGCCCGGCTTTCAACGCAGCGTTTGCTAAAGCACAGCCCATTATGCCGCTGCTTGCATTAGTTATAAAACGAACCGGGTCAATATATTCTCTTGTTCCCCCGGCTGTAATCAGGAAATGCAGTCGATTTGCTTTCATTATTTCGTCATCATCTGTTCAAGACGTTTTACTATATCAGCCGGCTCCGACATCCGGCCGACACCTTCAGTTCCGCAGGCCAATCTCCCTTTCTCCGGACCTATGATCGAAACCCCGGCCGCCTTGAGGCTCTCTATATTTCTTTGAACAGAGGGATTTGTCCACATTTTGTCGTTCATCGCCGGTGCAAGAAGGAGTTTTTTTTGCCAGCAGGCACAAAGTGTTGTGCTGAGTAAATCATCGCAAATGCCGCAAGCCATTTTGCCGATTATGTTTGCGGTCGCGGGTGCAACTACAACAAGGTCGCAAATCTGCGCAAGGCTGATATGGCCGATTTCAAAATCCTTTACGTTGTCCCACATACTTGTGTGGACAGGTCGGGATGTTACGGCCTCGAAACTTTTCGGGAGAACAAATTTGAGCGCGTTTTCAGTCATTATGGTATGGACTTGCGCGCCTTTGGCAGTCAGCTTGCTTGCGAGGTCAACAGCTTTATAGACTGCAACGCCTCCGCTGACCCCCAGCAAAATCTTCAAATCGCTAATCGCAGATTTGTTCTCCATTTTTTTGCCTATATTTTAGGTACTTCAACCTTTTCAGGGCCTGAATAATCGGCGGTAATCTTGTCCTGCAGGATTTCCTGAACGACAATTTCCATCATCGTCATTCCATCAGTGTTTTCAATCAGCGGTCTTGAACCCTCCATAAGTTCGGCCATTCTTTTCTGGATAAGAGCAGAAACCTTGAATGCTCCGCCAATTTTATCGTAAATTGCCTTGTTTTTTAAATCGTCTATCATACTAACTAATCTCCAATTACTTGTTTATAATCTTTAAAATTTCTTCTACTGCCTTTTCCAGTTTATCGTTCACGACTTTATAATCGAAATACATACTTTCAGCGATTTCCCTGCCTGCACCGGCAAGTCTATTTGTAATGTCTTTTTCATCGTCTCTGCCGCGGCCGGTAATTCTGTTTTCCAGCTCTTTATGCTCCGGAGGCAGAATAAAAATCGTTTTCGCGTTCGGATATAATTCCTTAACCTGTTCGGCGCCCTGAAAATCAATTTCAAGCAAGACGATTTTGCCTTTTTCGAGCATCTCATTAATTTTATCTTTCGGCGTACCGTAAAGATTGCCGAATACTTCAGCATATTCGAGAAAGTTTCCGGCTTTTATCTGTTTAGAAAAATCTTCCCTGGTTAAGAAAAAATAATCGACGCCGTCCTGTTCGCCTTTTTTTTTCGGCCGAGTCGTCACGGAAATACTAAGGTAAACATTATCCATTTGTTTGAGAATCTGTTTACATATAGTACTTTTACCGACACCGCTGGGGCCGCTTATAATTATCATCGAGCCGGAAGATTTTCTACTGTCTTTACTCAATATTCTGGACCTGCTCTTTGATACGTTCGATACATGATTTGATTTCGACAACATCCAGACATATTTTTGCATCCGCTGCTTTACTTGCTATCGTATTAGCTTCACGCAGCATTTCCTGCGAGATGAAATCGAGCTTTCTGCCGGCGTAATCGCCTCTCTGGCAATTTGCCAGGAATTGTTCAAGATGCGATGTGAGCCTTATAGTTTCTTCGCTTATATCGCT
Organism: Planctomycetota bacterium; assembly: GCA_022705345.1. Lineage (GTDB taxonomy): Bacteria > Planctomycetota > Phycisphaerae > Sedimentisphaerales > UBA12454 > UBA12454. Next base: position 11,093 of record JAKJEQ010000060.1, read on the forward strand.
TCTGTCGGCAAAAAGGGCAACTTCTCTTGCGAGTATGTCTCTATCCAAATCCAGCCTGCTGTTGGCAAGCAAATCCTTAACCCTGTTTGCAAGCCTTACCTGGTATTCGGTAATAACAACTTTCGAGCGAGATTTAATATCTTCGAGCAAAGCTGTGATTCGCTCACACTGCTGTTTGAGGTCGTCGGCTAAAGATTGGCCTTCCTGTGCGCGCATTTTTTTGAGCTGTTCGAGAGCTTCATTCGTTACTTCAAAAACGGCTTTTTTCAGGTGTTCCGCTTTGTCGGCTTCAGGTTCCTGCGGCCTGATTACGCCGGGCAACAATAACAGGTCTGCCAAATTGATCCTGCACTGAGCGCCTTCGCCGCATGGAAGATTCTTCAGCTTATCGATGTAGCTCTTCATAGCGGATGAATCGACTTCGTACATCGGTTCGCCGCTGACATTTTTGAACCGAAGCATGTAATTTACAGCGCCGCGGTAAATGCTTTGCCTGAGCAGCTTTTCAATCTCCTGTTCGAGAAATGAAGCCGCTTCGGGAAGCCGAAGAGACGGTTTGAAATACCGGTTATTGACTGAACGGATTTCAACCGCATAGCTGATTCCTTCAACCTCACGGCAAACCCGAGCAAATCCTGTCATACTATTTAACATAAATATCCTTTACTGATTTGCCGGTGCGTTTGTTTCGGGTGCGGTTTGAGTTTCTGGCTGCTGTGTCTGCTCCTGTGCCGGAGGCGGAGGAGGAACAGTACCCTGTGTAGCAGGCGCCTGCTGCTGAGGCGGAGTTTGCAGGAAT
>JAKJEQ010000061.1:0-11496 GCA_022705345.1 Planctomycetota bacterium
TCGGCGGATTGACGAAGATAGTGGATGTATCCGAAGAGATAATCAATGCCCCGCGCAATATACCTCTGGGGATGTTCGGCGCATTTGTGATTGTCAATACGATTTATGTTCTTGTGGTATTCTGTGCGGTTGGCGTTCTTGAACCTGAAATATTGGACGGCTCCCTTGCGCCGATTGCACAGGCGGGGGGCGTAGCGGCAGGCCGGTGGGGCGAAATCCTGATAAGTATCGGAGCGTTTCTTGCTTTTGCAACAACTGCGAACGCCGGTTTGATGAGCGCATCAAGAACGCCGATGGCAATGAGCCGGGACGGATTGCTGCCGCAATTTCTATCTAAGGAAAGCAGGCGATTCCATACTCCCCATTATGCTATGCTGGTTACTATGGGTTTTTCGCTGGTGATAATTTTCGCATTATCGATAGAAGAGCTTGTCAAGACGGCATCGACGATGATGATAATAATGTTTATTCTGATGAACGCGTCAGTGGTGATAATGCGGCATAGCGGAATTCAGACTTACCGGCCGACGTTCAAGGCGCCATTATCTCCATGGCTGCAAATAGTAACAATAGTAATTTATCTCGTGCTTATTTTTGAGATGGGTTTGATACCACTGGCATTGACGGGAGTTTTTGCAGCTATAACGCTAATCTGGTATTTGACTTATGTTCAAAGGCGAATCGAACGAGAATCGGCGATCGTGTATCTTGTAAAAAGTATTGTTTCGAAGCGCATACAGCGAACAGGGCTGGAGGATGAATTGAAACATCTTGCTCTTGAGCGAGATGAAATAATCGCAGACAGATTCGATGAGCTTGTCAAAGAATGCGATATTCTCGATATTTCGGGAAAAGTTCCCGCTACTCAATTGTTCGAGATGGCATCCGAATCTCTTTCTAAAAAATTGAATATGGACGCGAAAAGACTTTATGAGCTTTTCTTGCAGAGAGAGCGGGAATCGTCGACGGTAATCAAGCCGGGACTGGCGATACCTCATATCGTTGTTGAAGGCGCAAAGGTCTTTGAAATATTACTTGTGAGATGTAAAGAGGGGGTGGTTTTTTCAGAGTTGAACGAGCCTGTCAAGACAGCGTTTATATTAATAGGATCGCCGGACGAGAGAAATTATCATCTTCGCACGCTGATGTCGATAGCTCATATTGTTAACGAGCCGGAATTCGAGAAACGCTGGTTCGCGGCAAAATATTCGGAGCAGTTGAGGGATATTGTTCTGCTTTCCGGAAGGCAGAGGGGATAATGTATTAAAAAATATTTGCAAAAAAAGAGGTTATAATCTATAATTGGATATTATAGGTATATCACAGGAGCTTGATGAAGAAATGAAAGCAGTTTTAAAGAAACCGGCAGGACAAAAAAAAACAGGAACTCAAAATAATTTACAGGCAAACAAATCGAAGCTGCTTTTTCTGTTTCCTTTATTTTTAGGCATAGCCGGATTCTTAATTTTACTCTCATCCACAAGCAAATACGGGGTAGGAATTTCCGGGGACTCGGCGGATTATATAATGTGGGCACGAAATTTTGCCGAACACCATACATTCACCAAACCAGACGGGCGCAGCCTAATAATTTTCCCGCCTCTGTATCCTGTGCTGATAGCAGTTTTCAGTTATATCGGTATAGATGCTTTTTCCGCAGTAAGGCTTATAAACGCCATATTTTTCAGCATGATAATATTTTTAACGGGAATCTGGATACTGAGGTATTTAGGCTCACTGTTTCTTTCTATAGCCGGTTCGCTGCTGGTGTTGTTTTCGTACCCGATATTTTCGGTGTGCTGCTGGGCGTGGAGCGAACCTTTATTCATATTTTTAGTCACAATATTTCTTTTTCTTACCGCCGAAACAATCAATAATCCAAGTTTTAAAAAGACATTTTTGCTGGCGGCAGTTACGTCAGCGGCCTGCCTGACACGATATGCGGGATTAGTTTTATTTCCTGTTGGGGCAATCTTATTGTTTTTTGGGATAAAAGATTTTCGAAAAAAACTTATTCATTGTTTTGTTTGGGGGATAGTATCAACAGTTCTGTTCGGAATGTGGCTTATTCGCAATATGGTTTTATCGGGTACGCCGATGGGAGTTCGTTTTCCGTCCACTTCTACACTCTGGCAGAATATGACGACAGCAGGGGGATTCCTTGGAAGGTGCTTTATTATTCAGAGGAGCAAAGAATTAATTCCGGGATGGATATTTCTGGCATTAATAATCATTTCCGCATCAGGGGTATTGATATATTATTTTTACAAGATGCTCAAACACAAGGTGATAAACTGGCCGATTGCTTCGGTCGCTTTGTATATTACTTTTTTCTTAGCACAAATTATTTATGCCGCGACAAATACAAGTATGGGTTTTGAAGACAGACATTATGTGCCGGTTTTTCCGGCGGTGATTATGTTTATGGCGTCAGGAGGCGCATTTTTGCTGAAAATTAAAAACATAAAAATAAAATTAATTTCAGTGACGGCAATCATTATTTTTACGAGTATCTGGCTGTTGACCGGTTTTGATTATACTTTTAAAATGACCAAAATGTTGTCAAGGAACGGTTTTGGACTTGTACATTCGAGCTGGAAAAATTCCGAAGTAGTAAACTGGCTTAAACTTAATAAATTAGACGGTGAAATATATACCAATGACACCGGCGTTATTTACATTCAGGCGAATATTGACGCAAAAATGGTGCCGGCCAAACCAAATTTCATCGAAAAAACAAGCGAAAAAACACAATTTGAAATTGAAAAGCAGCTTATCGATTTCGAAGAGTCGCTTGATTCCGGAAAGAAAGTATATTTAGTTTGGTTTGCGCGACATTTTCGCAAATATTTATACGATCCGAAGGAGCTGTCTGAATACTGCAATTTGAAACTCATACATAAGCTGCGAGATGGTTTTATCGTTGCATTATATCCCAGGGATAAGCCGAATCCTGATTTAGCAAATTAAGCATCTCTTTTAATTGTAAGTATGCTTGCGGCTGCGATCGCGGCGGTTTCAATTCTTAAAACTGTCTCGGTCAAACTAACGGGCTGAGCGTTAATGTCTTTTAGCATGTTTTCTTCGCTGTCGGTCAGACCGCCTTCGGGGCCGATGAAAACGACACAGTCGTTATCGGCGGCATCAAAATTAATTATTGAAGTCGAGCCTTCGGAAAGTGAGCAGAAAATAAATCCGGCATTGGGGTAATCAATCTTTAATTTTTCAATAGCCTGCGATAAATTCATCGCCTGCGCGATTGTCGGTAAAAACAATCTCTGGCACTGCTTTAATGATTCAATCGCAATCATTTCGAGACGGTGGTGCTGGATTGTCTGCTTTACAGTTCTTTCGTAAATAGTCGGCGCGATTGCATCGACGCCCAACTCTGTGCATTTTGCGGTGAGCAGGTCGAAACGCTCGCCTTTGGCGATACTGGGGACGATGATGATCCGGCGGTTTTGGGGGTTCGGGAAAGTCTGAGAATCTAAAATTGTGAAAACGGCGAGATTTTTTTCGATTTTCTTTATTACGGCTTTAGCGAGAGTGCCTTTGCCGTCAACTAATTCGCAGCAATCGCCCTGGCGGAGACGCAGAACCTTTGTGAGATGACGGAATTGCGCATCGGCCAAGGTGGTGTTTTGTGTAATGGAGTCGCAAAAGAAACGTATGGTTCGCATTTGATTACCGCTCCATTACTGTCGCGGCTCTGATGATGGTGATTCAGGAAGCGGCTCTGAAAGCCCCGGCACAGGTGCGGGATTTAAACTATCCGCTTCCCGATGGTCGCGGATACGATCCCCCGCCACGGGTGCGGGGGCTAAACTAACCGCTCCATTACTGTCGCGGCTCTGAACCACGGGTGCGGGGTGATTGGAATTCGATTTATCTATGACCCCCGGCACAGGTCCGGGGGCTAAATTGACCGCTCCATTACTGTCGCGGCTCGGATTGATTGCGGAACCGTTGCGGAGGAAATCGGCGATTTGCTGGTAATCTTTTGAGCCGTTGCATTCGGGTTCGTATTCGAAGACAGTTTTGCCATAGCTGGGGGCCTCGGCAAGTTTAATATTTCTTCGTACGTAAACGGGAATGACCTGGGCCGAGTTCCACGGCAGGTCGGTTGTTTTTGCGGCCTGGAGGAATTTATCGATGTCGTTTTTGACTTCTTCTGAAAGCGAAATCCTCGAATCGAACATGCAGAGGAGGACGCCGCTGACTTTTAACTGAGGATTAATCCTTTGACTGACGAGCTGGACAGTTTGCAGGAGTTTGCCGAGACCCTGAAGCGCGAGGAAATGCGGCTGCAAGGGAATGATAACTTCATCGACCGCGGCAAGCGCGTTTAATGTCAACAGACCGAGCGAGGGTGGGCAGTCGATAATGAGGAAATCGAAATTATGCTGCGATTTTGCGATAGCTTCGCGGAAGATAATTTCTCTGCCGACAACGCTGACGAGTTCGCTTTCTGCTCCGACGAGGTGAATATTCGCTCCGAGGAGAAAGAGATTGGGGCGGACTTCGATAAGGGAGTGGTCGAAATCGGCGCCGCTTGTAAGAACTTCATAGGCGCCTGACTGAACGCTGTCGGGTTCAACGCCGAGGTGGATTGTGAGGTGAGCCTGCGGGTCGAAGTCCGCGACGGCGACTTTGGCGCCGCTTTGCGCGAGTGCGGCTGCGATATTAACGACGGAAGTGGTTTTGCCGACTCCGCCTTTCTGATTGAGCATTGCTATTTTTCGCATTTGTTTTCCGATTCCTTGGAAGAGTTCTTTTTAAGTTTTTTTAAAATCGCATCCATAACGCCATTGACAAATGCCGGGGAAGACTCCGAACTGTATTTTTTTGCCAGTTCGATAGCTTCGTTAATGACGACTTTTTCGGGAATGTCCGGACAATATTTCAACTGGTAAGCGCCGAGCCGAAGGATGCTTCTATCGACCTGGTTAAGTCTTGACAGCTCCCATTTGACAGCGGCCTCGGTGATGAGCGCATCGCACTCTTTCATCGACTGCCAGACTCCTTTAGACCATTTTTGCGCAAGTTTTCGAACTTCGGGGTCGTCTGAGTTTTCAATGAAAAATCTATCGAGCATAGGCAGGGCGGCTTCGCCCTGGACGTCCATTTGGCAGACAGCCTGCATAGTAAGCTCTCTTGCCATTGTTCTTCTATCGGTTGAAGGCATTTTATCCCTATTATATTTGAGAGAGCACGTTGACCATTTCCATAGCGCTGGCGGCGGCGTTTGAGCCTGCGTTGCCCGCTTTGGTTCCAGCGCGTTCGATAGCCTGCTCGATTGTGTCGCAGGTAAGAACGCCAAAGATTGTCGGCACGCCGGTTTCGTAATTAATCTGGCCGACACCTCTGCTGACCTGCTGGCAGACGTAGTCGTAATGACTTGTCGAGCCGCGGATTACGGCGCCGAGGCAAATCACGGCGTTGAATTTTCCACCTGAGGCGAGCTTTTTGGCGACGGGCGTAATCTCAATCGCGCCGGGGACCCAGACGACCGTAATCTGGTCATCTGAAGCGCCGTGTCTTTGCAGCGAGTCGATAGCGCCTGCCAGAAGCTTTGAGGTAATGAACTCGTTGAAACGGCTGACGACGATTGCGAACTTCGCATTACCTGCCGAAAGCTGTCCCTGTATCTGTTTTATCATATCGAAATACTCCTTATAGGGTTTAGGGTAATAGGGGTTAGGGTACAGGATAGATCGCAAAAAGCAAAATTATACCTTGTACTCTGTTTCCTAAACCGGTGCATTATAAGACCTAAAGGCAGTTTTTTCCAGAAAAAGGGGGAAACGAGATTTAAAATTTCGAATTAAATATTTAGAAATTTAATAAGTCATTTGCGGGCAAGTAGTTATGGTTGGGGTTCCGGGTTTGACATGTTTTTAAAAAAGTCCGAAATTGTGCATTAACCGGCGGGGGGAATGTGCCGATTTGATGATGCAATAATGGATTTCAGGGTAATGATATGAATTTTAACAGCGGATTCGAACGCAACGAAGAATTTAATTCATGGGACCAGGCCGAGCAGAAGGCGATTAAGGCTTACGAGCTTTATGAGGATGGTCAGATGAACGAGGCGCTTATGGCGATGAACGAAGCGATTGATATAAATCCATCCAATGACAGATGGCACTTCAATAAGGCGTTGACGCTTGACGCGATGGAGCGGTTCGATGAGGCAATCGAAGAATATAAATATGCGCTAAATCTTAATTCGGGCGATATTGAGACGCTTAATTGTCTTGCGGTCGATTACACGCGGACGGGGCAGTATGATTTGGCGCTGGAAGTTTTTTCGCAAATTGAAAAGACGGATCCCGAGTTCGAGCCGTGCTACTGCAACAGGATCATCACATTTACCGAGATGGGAAATTATGAGATGGCGGAGCAGATGTTTTATCTTGCTCAACAGATAAACGACGAATGTCCGCTGTGTTTTTATAATATCGGCAATTCGTTTTTTATTCAGGGCAATTATAAAAAAGCTGTATGGTGCTGGCAGAAGACAGCGTCGATTGAGCCGAACCATCCGCAAATAAATTATCATATAGCTCAGGGATTCTGGAACCAGGGAGAAAAAAACAAGGCGAGAGAACATTTTATTCTTGAGCTGAGAAAGAATCCAGGTGATAAGGAAGTGATTTTCGATTTCGGTCTGTTTCTTCTGAACAACAAGGAGATCGCAAACGCAAGAGAAAAGTTTCACAGGATACTCGAACTTGAGCCTCAAAATGCGGCTGCCTTATTTTATCTTGGTGAAATAGAATTAAACTCAGGCAGAAAATGCCAGGCATTAGAGTATTACACACAGGCGATGAAGTGCGATATGAATATGGCCGGCCCGAGGTTCAGGATGGCTCAATTCGCATTTCAAGATGGTGAAAATGAAAGGGCGTCTTCGCTGCTTTCAGCGGAGTTGGAGCTTGATGTAAGAAGGCCCGAAGTGCTGGAGGCAATGGGCATAATGATGATGGAGATGGGGCAGGCGGATTATGCGACGCATTGTTTTCTGAGGGTTTCGGAACTTCAGCCGACAAACGCAATGAATTATTTTTATCTTGGCAAAGTGCTTGCTGCTCGCGGTGAAATAGATGACAGTCAGCAGTTTCTGGATTATGCTCTTGAACTGGAACCATCTAATCAAGAGCTGCTGAAGAAGGTGCTGATGGTTTATCTTAAATCGGGCAAACCGGAAATTGTTCTCGATACCTTTGCAGCTCTTAGGCCAAATGAAAGCATATTCAGCGGATTGTGGATGATAAAAATGCAAGTGTATTTGAAGCGATGGTATAAAAAATGGAAAATAAAAAAAGGCTGCTTTGTGGATGACAAACAAAATTTGTCTTAAAGCAACCTTTTAAATTGCGTGTATCTATGCTAACGCCTGAAAAAAAAACTGTCAACAATTAATTACGCTTATTTTTCCGAATTTTTTTCTTTTTCGTCATTTTTATTTTCGGTAATGAAGTCTGCTTTTTTGTACCTGCTTTTTGCTTTATCCTGAAGGCCGTTAATGAGATTTTGAACGGCATCTTTCTTTTTCTGGTTTTCGAGCTGCGATTTAATCTGGTCTTTTACTTCATTGAACTCGAGTAATCGCGAAGCTCGTTTGCCTTCATGTCTTGCGACTTCATATTTGCCGTCTTTATTTTTAATGGGGCCTATTATCTGGCCTTCAGAAGCATTGAGCAGAGCATCGAGAAATTCCTGTCCGAACCTTGTACGTACAGTTTCTTCTCTGACCTTTGCGGCTCTGCCGCCTTTTTGGGCATCGGCAGCTTTTGATTCAGTCTTCGCAAGCTCATTGATTTCCGCGCCTTCTTCGATTTTTTTGCGAATCTCTTCGGCTTTTTCAGGAGTATCGGCTGTAATGTGAGAATAGCTAAGATAAGTCGGGTCTTTTAATCTTGGATCTGCTGCTTTGTTGTCTTCATAATATTTTTTCATTTCTTCTTCGGTTACGGTCGCCTCTTTTTGGGCCTGTTCGACTAAGGCAGAGGCAAAGGCTTTTTTGTAATTCATTTCTGCCTGGAATTTAGCCGCAGAGTCTTTATCAAGTCCTCTTTTTATGGCCTCTTCATAGAGTAGCTGGGTATTTAGCCAGTAATCCGCGACGTTATTGATCATATTTAAGTCCGGATTGGCAGCTAATGAGTTAACTTGCGCGAGCGTCAATTCATTGCTGTCGAGGGTCATTATTACTGTATTTGCGTCTTTGGGAATAGCAGGGGTATTGGCGTCACAGCGAGCAAATTGAGTGATAAGGAGAATTGCCGACATAGTAAGTACTATAATTGTGTTTTTTTTCATTTTTTCCATCCTTTAAAAACAAAAACCTTTAATCTGGACTATTATAAGGATAAAGAGTATATTTGAATGCTAAATAATAGTCAATATGGAGTTGAAATAATAACCTATAACCAAGAAACAAATCCAAAAATTGGGATTCCAAAATTGGTAGTTGAAAGTTGATTATTGGTTATTTTATTAAAGGAACATAAATGATCCTTCTCGAAACCCAAAATTTAGTGAAAAAATATTCCGGCAGGACAGTTGTTAACCAGGTATCTATAACTGTCGAGCAGCGGAGCATAATCGGTCTGCTCGGCAGAAACGGAGCGGGCAAAACTACAACATTCCGGATGTGTATGGGTATGATTACGCCGAATGAGGGAACGGTAGTTTTCGAGGGGACTGATGTAACGAATATGCCGATGTATAAACGGGCAAGGCTCGGGATGGGGTACCTGTCGCAGGAGCCGAGCGTTTTTCAGAGGCTTAGCGTAAAAGATAATCTACTTGCGATTCTTGAAACAATGACGCTGACGTCGGGCGAACGACACCGCAGAGCGGACGAACTTATTTCGAGATTTGCGCTGACGGAAGTGGCTAAAAGCCAGGCGAGATTCCTTTCGGGCGGCGAGAGAAGAAAACTTGAGATCGCACGCGCGATGGTGACTAATCCGTCGCTTGTTCTCCTTGACGAGCCTTTCAGCGGGGTTGACCCGATAGCGGTCGAGGAATTGCAGGGTGAAATTCACAGGCTTGTCGAATCGGGCGTGAGCATTCTTATTACAGACCATAACGTGGAAAGAACGCTCGAGGTTTCGGATAAAGCGTATATTATTGATCACGGCAGAGTGATTGCCGAGGGAAGTCCGGCGGAAATAGTAAAGAATGAACTTGTCCGCAAGAGTTATCTGGGGCATACGTTCGATGGCGATGAGTTCGATGATGTGTCCGACAGGAGCGGGTAATGGTTGACGTGAAAAACTGCAAAATGACAAAATGGCCTTCGTCGGTGCTTTTGGAAAGAGCAGAACCGATTGAAGAAATCGGCGAAGATATTCGTGCGCTTGCGGAGAAAATGAAAGATATAATGGTCGAGTTTAAAGGAGTCGGACTTGCCGGGCCGCAAGCGGGAGTTGGACTTAGAATTTTTGTCGCATCGCAGGACGGGACGAAAGAAAACGCGAAGGTTTATATCAATCCTGAAATAACTCCATCGGGTTCTGTAGTAACAAATGAGGAAGGGTGTTTGTCGCTGCCGGGAATTTACGGCAATATTCATCGCAGCTCGAAATGCTCTATAAAGGCGCTGGATCTTGACGGTAAAGAATTTTCGGAAAACGGCGAGGGTCTTCTGGCGAGAATTTTTCAGCATGAGTGCGATCATCTTGAGGGAACGCTGATAAAAGATAAGTTTTCGACAGTCGCGAAAATCGGCGCTCGAAGAAAACTTAAGCAACTTCAAGAAGAATACGACAGCGAAAATGAATAATAAAATAAATATCTCTGTGTCCCCTGTGTTCTCTGTGGCTAAATAATGAAGATAGTTTATTGCGGATGCGGGCGGTTTGGGGTTGATTCGTTAAATGCGATTAAGGCATCGAAACATCAGCTTGTACATGTAATAACCCATCCTGAAAAGCAGGCGGGCAGAGGAAAGAAACTTCGCGCTAACGATGTCGGACAATGGGCCCAGCAAAATAATGTCCCTCTTACCGCTATCCAAGACGCTAATTGCGCAGACGGTGTTGAGCTTTTGAAAAAACTTGCCCCTGATTTGCTCGTTGTTATCGCGTTTGGTCAAAAAATGTCACCTGAAATAATCTCAGTTCCGAAAAAAGGCGCTATTAATGTTCATGGTTCGCTGCTGCCTAAGTATCGAGGGGCTGCTCCGATTAACTGGGCGATAATCAACGGCGAAAAGAAAACAGGAGTTACAATCATCACGCTTGCTCAAACAATGGACGCAGGCGAAATGCTTGCCAAGGCGGAAATGGAAATAAGCGATGACGCGACAGCGGATATCGTTCATGATGAGCTTGCAAGGCTTGCCGCTCCTTTGCTGATTAAGACAATTGATAAAATTGAAGCGGGCACGGCCGTTTATTCAAAACAGGATAATACAGCCGCGACCAAAGCGCCGAAACTGAAAAAGACTGACGGCGTAATCGATTGGAGTAAATCCGCAACAGAGATTCATAATAGAATAAGAGGGTTTTGGTATTGGCCTGGAGCGGTTGCTGATTTTGTATCAGCAAAAAGCGGCAAAAGATTTACAGTAACGTTCGCCAGAACAAAAGTAATTGAAAATACGGTTAAACATCAGCCGGGGCTGATTAATCCGGAACTGAATGTCGAATGCGGAGTCGGAACGCTGAAAATACTTGAGCTTAAACCGCACGGGGGTAAGCTGATGGACTTTAAATCGTTTCTGAATGGCAGAGCAGGCGGAGCGGGAGATTATTTTACTCGGCCTGAGGACTTTAAGTAATGGGCGAATTTAAATATTCTGCTCGCAGAGCGGTGTGGGAGATTTTAAACCAATTTAAGGCTGAAAAGCAAAACGCCTCTTTGCTCATTGATAAATTTTCGGCGAAAACCGAAAATCGGGCAGCAGTTATCGATATTGCTTACGGAATAATTAGAAATTCAATTTTCATAGATAGCTTCATTTCGCAGATTTCTGGAAGGGCTTTAAAAAACATACAGCCGAAACTTTTAAATTGTTTGCGCATTGCGGTTTATGAACTGATTTTTACCGAACATGCCCAATACGCGATCGTCAATGAAGCGGTTGAACTGGCGAAAAATACCGGGTCGAAAAAATCTTCCGGGTTCATAAACGCAATTCTTCGCAAGGTTGTCGGTTCGCTGAAGAATAAAAATGTTAAACTTGGACATACTTCTAAAAAAATCTTGCCTTTAAATCCTGAAACAGGCTGCGAATTTTCAGTTGAGATTTTGCCTGATGAGAAAAAAGAAGGCGCAGAATATTTGAGCAGGGCGTTTTCGCTTCCGTTGTGGCTGATCGATATATGGATTTCGCAATTTGGTTATGAAAAAACCAAAAATGTATGTCTGGCCTCTAATCGCAGGCCTTCGATTTACGCAAGACCTAATCGGCTCAAAACAACGGCAGCGGATTTGATAAATATTCTTAAATCCGAAAATGTCGAGTGCGAATTTGTCGAG
>JAKJEQ010000061.1:11506-11759 GCA_022705345.1 Planctomycetota bacterium
AGTTTAAAATGGTTAAGCTGAATAAAACCGGTAATATCGCGGAGCTTGAGAGTTTCAAAAATGGCCTTTTTACGATTCAGGATTTGACAGCCGCATCTGTAGTACCTTTTTTAAATCCGCAGCCGAATTGGAAAGTTTTGGATATTTGCGCAGCGCCGGGGACAAAGACAACTCAAATTGCGGAAATGATTGAAGATAAAGGGCTTGTAACAGCAACCGATAAGGACGATTCGCGATTACACAAAATTAATGA
>JAKJEQ010000062.1:0-255 GCA_022705345.1 Planctomycetota bacterium
TCTTCGGTTACGGCATTTTTCGGGATTACGCCGGCAGATATTCATTCATCCAAGAAGGACAGGACAGTCAGTCTTGCCAGGTCTTTCAGTATGTATCTCGCCAGAAAATATACTGATATGTCATTTCCGGAAATAGGCAGGCTGATGGGGAACAAAAATCACGCGACTGTAATTTTGGCGTGCAGGAAAATCGAGGATTTGATCAAAAACAATTCACAGGTCAACTGGCAAAGCATTAACGGAAACAGGCTCGCT
>JAKJEQ010000062.1:289-11640 GCA_022705345.1 Planctomycetota bacterium
GGGCGACATAATCGCACAACTCGGCGAAAATTTCGCATAACAAGCACATCATTAAAGGCTTTATTTCATTCAAAAAAATCATAGGACCATCGGTGGTTTTGTCGAGGAGATTTTAGAACTGCTGGGATATTGTTCATTACTGATAGGCTCAATCGAGTGCTATATCGCGGCCAGAATGGCGGAAAAACACATACAAAAAACTTCAATCGTTCAGAGGGAGCTTCAGGAAAATTTAGCGTAACAGACAGCAAAATGTTAACGCCATTTATATTTGAATGATCTGAGATTGCTTCGTGTGCTAAAAGAACACTCGCAAAGCACGTTAATTATTTTAAGAGGTGCATAAAAATCTTTTTGTATTGCAGTGCAGCCGTTTTTAAATCTTTAATTTTTATATGTTCGTTCGGTTTATGACAAAGTGCAGGCAGCCCGGGACCAAAAACGACTATCGGCGTATTAAGTGCAGTAAGATACGGCGCATCAGTAGTGAAGGGAACCGGTTTGGGCTCTTTGTTCAAAGTTTTTGTCAGCTCTTTTACAAATTTTGTATTAATATCTGTTTGAAGAGCGCCTGCATGTCGCAGAATATTCAATTGCGCCTGAAAGTCAGGACTTATTTTTTTTATCCTGTGGATTATGTCGTTTATATTTTCGATGATATTTTTTATATCTTGTCCGGGAACCGTTCGTATGTCGATTTCTGTCGAACAATAGTCCGGAACGATATTTGAAGCTTTGCCTCCGGAGATTTTATTAACGCTCATGGACGCTTTGCCGAGCAGTTTATTATACCCTCGAATTTTAAATTTAGAGAGTTCGTTAAGAAACAGACGCATCGAATCTATTGCGTTGATCCCGAGGTGGGGCATAGAGCTGTGCGCAGATTTTCCAGTAGTATTGATTTGCAGCCATAAGAGGCCTCTATGAGCTACGACAAGCTCGAAATCAGTGGGTTCCGGAACGATAATACCGCAGATATTTTTGAGATTAAACGATTTTACGAATTTTCTAATTCCGCTGCTGTCTGTTTCTTCGCCTGCGGTGGCGGAGAAAATAATATCGCCTTTTAACTTTGTTTTCGACTTAGCTAATTCGACGATAGCCGATGCGGAAGCGGCTAGGCCGCCTTTCATATCGCATGCACCTCTGCCGAAGATTTTGCCGCCTCGTTCAAGTGGCCGAAACATCTCAGGATTGTCTGCGGGTACGACATCGAGATGGCCGACAAACAAGATTGCGGGTTTTTCGGCTGTTGATTTAAGCTGAACAGTAATATTAGCTCGGGTTTTGTCCCATATATCAATCTTCGGTTTGAGTCCGGCTGATTTGAAATAATCAGCTAAGACCCTTGCGCAACTGATTTCTCCGACATCAGATGTTGATTTTGATTCGATTAGTTTTTTTAATAACGAATTCATATTGAACAACTCCGCAAGATTGTATAAAGTATTTTCCATGAATCAAGCAAAAGTATCATTAATTAAATGTCCGGACTACAGCGAGCAAAAAGTAACTGCCGCTTTAGTGAGACATTTTGAACTGCTGGGCGGAATTGATTCCTTCATCAGCAGGGGGGATAAGGTGCTAATTAAGCCAAATATGATAGCGCCCAGGCCCGCGAAATGCGCAACTCAAACTGATCCTGCTTTTATTATTTCACTTGCCAAGCTGCTGGTCGATTACGGAGCTAAGCCTTTTGTAGCAGATTCCCCTGCGTGGGCAGATACTCTCGCATGTGCAAAGGCGATTAATATTATCGAGCCTTTGAAAAAACTTGGAGTCGAAGTTCGCCAGCTTGATGAGCCCGTGAAACGCAGGCTTGAAAAATGCAAAACGAGAGTTGGAATCAGCCGATATGCTTTGGAAGCGGACAAAATTATAAATTTACCGAAATTGAAAACTCACCAGCAGCTAATCGCGACAATAGCTGTTAAAAATATGTTCGGGTGTGTCAGCGGAAAAGCAAAGGCGATGTGGCATTATAAAAAAGGTGAAACTTTTGAAGAATTTTGCACAATGCTTTTAGATATATATAATTTATTAAAACCTGTGGTAACCATTGTAGATGCGGTTGTCGCGATGGAGGGGCCGGGTCCGATAAGAGGCAATCCAAAACATCTCGGGTGGACGGCTGCGTCCACTGAGCCTATCGCACTGGAAACTGTTTGCTGTAAACTTATTGGACATAATCAGCACGATTTGCCGATAATACAATTGGCTGAAAAACAGGATTGTGGAGCCTGTAAAATAGAGAATATAGAGTTGAAAGGCGACATAGGAGTTTTAGAATCACCATTAGGATTATCGCCCGCTCAGCTAATACCACTTCGGTTTACACCATTGCGGGTAATAAAAAGTATTATCAGACAGATTTTTATACTTGCCAAGTCCAAAAGGACTTATTAAATTTTATAAGGTGAAACAGATATGAAATGGTTTAATTCTGACAGACGTCGGGAGGGTGGTAGAGACGAGAATAATCAGATTCCCGTGGAAAATAACCATCGTGAAGAAGAGCGAAAGATCACACAAAGGAGGGAATTTTTCAGAGTAGTTTATCCTGTAAATGCTTCGCCAAAAATAACGAACCTTTCTGCTCGGGTAGTGGACATTTCCGTTCACGCGGTAAAATTTGAACTTCCTGCTGAATCGTCTTTCAGCCAGATGGATATTGATAATGCTATTGGGGTGATTATCACTTTTCATGACGGGCACACAATCAACACGAGCGGCAAAATCTTAAAAAAAAACCGGCTTGATGATAAATGCGTTTTCGTTTGCATCTTCGATGTCGAGATTTCGCCGGAGATAATAAATAAAGAGCAATCATATCTTTTGAAAAATTTTCCCGATTTCTGCCGGAAAACCTTCAATTTTGAGGCAAGCGAAAGTTCAGCCTAAATTGACATATCTGCTTTCATAGATTATCATAACCTTTAATGAAAACAGATGTCAACATTCTTGGTATAGAAACAAGCTGCGATGAGACCGCGGCGGCGGTTGTTCGCAACGGGTCGCAAGTTTTGTCGAACGTTGTTTCTTCACAAATCGCACTTCATCAAAAATATGGAGGCGTTGTGCCTGAAATCGCGTCACGCGCGCATATTGAAAAAATTTACCCGATTGTTCAGCAGGCTATCGAACAATCGGGGGTCGATAAAAAAGACATCGATGCTGTGGCAGTTGCCAATCAGCCGGGACTGACGGTTGCCTTGATTGTGGGTTTGACTGCGGCCAAAACACTGGCTCTTGCTTTGGGCAAACCATTGATTGCGATAAATCACATTCACGCTCATCTGCAATCGTCGATGATGGATGTTCAGGATTTAAAACTTCCTGCCGTGGCTCTGGTTGTTTCGGGCGGGCATACGAGTCTTTATGAATGCGAAAATATTTTAGACCTTCACCTGCTTGGCTCAACGATTGACGATGCGGCAGGAGAGGCGTTCGATAAAGTCGCGTCTATTTTAAATCTATCTTATCCCGGCGGGCCGAGTATCGAAAAAACGGCAAAAGACGGAAATCCCAAAGCGATAAATTTTCCGCGCACAATGCTCGCTAAGGATTCGCTCGATTTTTCTTTCAGCGGTTTGAAAACCGCAGTGCTTTATCACTGCTGCGGACAGGATATGAAAGGATGCAGCAGAGTTACGCAAATGAGCCAAAAGGAAATAGCGGATATCGCGGCATCTTTTCAGGCTGCGGTGATAGATGTATTGGTTCGAAAAACAAAAATGGCTGCCGATAAATTCGGAGCTAAAACAATTCTGCTCGGCGGGGGAGTAGCCGCAAATACGATGTTGCGGACCGAGCTTGAAAATATGGCAAATCGAACGGGCAGGAAATTACTTGTCGCGCCGAAAAAGTACTGCACTGACAATGGCGTAATGATCGCATCGCTTGCTTATTATAAATTTAAGGCAGGGATGTTCGCGGATATGTCGCTCGAAGCCAAAGCAGGGGTTGATGATTAACTAAGAAACTCTGAGATAATGAAAATGACACGGATGTACGCTGATATTTTTAGACACGGATTAACACGGATTTACACTGTATCTATAATTATTTTAGACACGGATTAACACGGATTTACACTGTATCTATAATTATTTTAGACACGTATTAACACGGATTTACACTGTATCTATAATTATTTTAAACACGGATTAATTTGGCTCGGCGTAGCCGCAACCCAAAATCCGAAATCCGAAACAATTCGAATGCTGGCGTATTTTCCTCTTACTCCGTCTTTGAGTTTGGATAAAACGTATTCCGGCCGTAAATCATCTTTCGTTTTTCTTTTACTTGCCTTCTTCATAGAATAAATTCTAAATCTTTCAATTTACTTGTCAAATCTTTTACATTGACCATATTTCAGGTGATATGTAATATATTGCATGAAAGAGATTTTTATATGCAAAAGATAACTGAATTGCCGAAATTGCCGGTTCGCAGGGAAATAAGCCATAAAGGCGATTTCGGGAAAGTGTGTATAATCGCAGGGAGTATGGGTTTTAGCGGAGCGGCTGCGCTTGCGGGTAAAGCAGCACTTCGCAGCGGGTCCGGTCTTGTCAGGGTTGCTGTGCCGAAAAACATTCTGCCGATTGTCGCTTCGATTGAGCCATGCTATACGACGATTCCACTGGCGGAGGATTCAACCGGGAAAATATCCGCCAAAGCAATCGATGCCATTCTTAATGCGGTTGAAGATAACGATGTGATCGCGTTTGGGCCGGGGATAGGAATTTCGGCAGGTGTAAAAACCGTTATTGAAAATCTGCTGCGGCAAGAAAATCTTCGGCTTGTTATTGACGCGGATGGCTTGAATAATCTTTCGAATATTCGCGACTGGCCAAAGATTAATAAATCGAAAGTGATATTAACGCCTCATCCGGGGGAAATGAAAAGGCTCTGGAGCGGGCTTTTTAGAACCTCTCAGCCGGAGGACAGGCAAACGGCCGCTATCGAATTTGCACAGGAAAGCGGCGTGGTCGTCATACTTAAAGGTTTTCAAACCGTTGTTGCCGATAATGAAAAATATTATATCAATACCACAGGTAATCCGGGAATGGCGACAGCCGGTACGGGCGATGTGCTTGCCGGCACAATTACGGCTCTTTTCGGGCAGAAACTTGACAGTTTTGCCGCCGCGCAGTTGGGCGTTTATGTTCATAGTCTTGCGGGCGATCTGGCCGCCAAGGACAAAGGACAAGTAAGTTTAATTGCAACCGATTTGATTGAATATTTACCGCAGGCGTTTAAAGCCGCATCAGGAGTATAATTATGATTGTTATTATGAAGCCCGGCGCAAGCGAGCAGGATGTTTGCCATGTCGTCGAACTTGTTAAAGATTATGGATTGAAAGAGCATGTAATCGTCGGCACAAACCGCACGGTGATTGCATGTCTGGGCGACAAACGCAACGTCGATAAAGGCGCAATAGAGAATGCCGCGGGAGTTGAGCGAATTGTACCGATCCTTGCGCCTTATAAGATCGCATCTCGCGAAGTTAAGAAAGAATACACGCAGATAAAAATCGGTGATAAAGGTTTTCCTTTGGGCGGAAAAAAAGTCGGCGTAATCGCGGGGCCGTGTTCGGTTGAAAATGAAACACAGCTTTTGCAGACCGCCGATAAAGTTGCCGCCGCCGGATGTATCGGTTTGAGGGCAGGAGCGTTCAAGCCTCGAACAAGTCCTTACAGTTTTCAGGGGCTTGGCGTTGAAGGTTTGAAAATTTTGGGCAAAGCGAAAGAGCAGACCGGCCTTGCGGTCATTACCGAAGTTGTGGCAGTCGAGCACATCGAAATTGTCGCCGAATATGTTGATATCCTGCAAATCGGTGCGCGAAATATGCAGCATTATCCGCTGCTCGAGGCGCTTGGGAAAATTAAAAAGCCTGTGTTATTGAAGCGAGGTATGAGCGCACAGCTCGATGAATTTTTACTCGCCGCCGAATATATCATCAACGCTGGAAATTCTCAGGTAATTTTATGCGAGAGAGGAATCAGAACATTTGAGGAATATGTTCGCAATACTCTTGCTCTTGCGATGGTTCCGGAACTCAAAGAAAAAACGCATCTGCCGGTGGTTGTGGACCCGTCCCACGGTACAGGCCATGCGCATCTTGTACCTGCGATGTGTCGGGCTGCAGTTGCGGCCGGCGCCGATGGTTTGCTGATTGAATGTCATCCCGATCCCGAACATGCGCTTAGCGATGGCGCGCAGTCGATTACGCCGCAAGCTTTGGCAGAGCTTATGCAGCAGATTAAAGCAATCGCCAAAGCCATCGGAAGAGACGCATGAGAAAGGGATTCGGTTACGGTTGCGCAGCTCGTTTCGTTGCAGGCCTTACGGTTGCGAATTAGAATACAATTATCGATAAGCTGCATTCATCGCAGGATGAATCCTTGTTTTAGGTCAGTTCTACTGACCAATAAGCGTGGTCGAGGAATTGCTTCCAGCTATGGTAACGCTGATGGTTTAAGTGCAGGTGGATAGTTGGATTACGTTTTGGTTTTACCGGCTGTTTAATTAAAGCCATGCCGGCTTCTTTTGGCGTTTTGCCGCCTTTTTTGGCGTTGCAGCCGGTGCAGGCACAGACGAGATTCTCCCAGTTGGCGGCTCCGCCGCAGCTTTTTGGAATAACATGGTCGAGTGAAAGTTCAGAAGTGGGAAATTTTTTACCGCAATACTGGCATCGGTTGCCGTCTCGGGCGAAGATGTTTCGCCTGTTAAATTTGACATCATTGCGAGGCAGGCGGTCGTAAAACAGCAATCTGACAATTCTGGGCAGGGCGATATGAAAATTCACGGTAGAAATCCAGTCATGCTCATCGGGTTCGAATGAAAGTTTCATTTGGCTGATGTCGCGCCAGGTCTCGAAATCGTAATTGTAGTATTGGCCTTGCTCGTAGGAAATGACTTCGGCGAGGTCTCTGCAGAGCATGCAGAAGGCACGTTTGACATCAATGATGCGCAGCGGCATGTAGTGTTTGTTTAGAACAAGCACACTGCACGTCAAACCGTTTTTTGGTTCCGCAAATAACATGTTCCTCTCACCTGTTATAAGTTTTTACACGTACCATAAAAGCAAAAGTTTTTCAAGTTAAATTTTAGTAAATTCCGGATATATAAAGTTTCGCATTTTTTGCATAATTTATTTGATTGGAGTTGCTCTCTTTTGTTTTTTTGTTTATAAATTGGTTTCATAAAGGCTAACAAATGGTGAAATTAACGGAGTATGCCGGGATGTCGAAAAAAACGATTCTAACAGCTTTATTTTGCGTAATCATCACACCTCAAATATCCTTTTGCGAAAGCAACGATTTTATTGATAGGCCTTATATTGTGAATGTTCCGGTCGAATCTCGTTCTATTACGGCGGAAAATCCAACAGGCGAAAAAGGGAAAGGGGGGATGGCCGCGAGCAATCTTGGCGTCGGCAGAAAAGGCAGGGCACTGGTTAATCTCAATCCCGGTGAAAAAATTACGCTCTGCGATATAAAAGGGCCTGCCGTTATTCGCAGGATATGGGTTACGCTGCCTGCCAAAAAAGAAAACCTGCTGGGTTTTGTTGTCAGGGGGTATTGGGATGGTCAGAAAAATCCGTCAATCGAAGCGCCGATTGGTTATTTTTTCGGTTCCGCTCATGGTATAGCAAAGGCTTATCAATCCGCTGTTCATTCGATGACCGATACAGCGGGGATGTCGATTTATCTTCAGATGCCTTTTCTGAAAAACGCGAAATTTACAATCACCAACGAAGGGCCTGAAAAATATGTTCCATTTTATTATCAGGTTGACTATACGATAAATGAAAAATTACCAAATGATATCGGCAGGCTGCACGTTTCGTTCCGGCGTGAAAACCCTACGACCCTCGGCGAAGATTTTACGATTTTGCCAAAACGAACGGGGATGGGAAGGTTTCTTGGCTGCGTACTTGGCATTAATAACGTCGATAATAAATGGTGGGGCGAGGGCGAAGTGAAAATGTTCCTCGACGGCGATGAAAAATTACCGACGATTTGCGGGACAGGCACCGAAGATTACATTGGCCACGCATGGGGCTTTCACAATAATGCGTTCCTATATGGCGGAATGGCTTTTCGCGATGACAAACTTTATACGCTTTACCGCTGGCATTTGCCGGATCCCATTTACTGGAAGAAGGATATTCGCATCACGCTTCAGCAGATTGGCGCAAGCGATGTCCAGGGCGGCGGATATCGCAACAAACAGGAAGATGTAAGCGCAGCGGCCTTCTGGTATGAGCCGGTTCCGAGCAAACCGCTTGAGCAAATGCCGGACTACGCAACGCGTATGGCGCCGGGATATACGCCGCAATAATTTGAAATTTATATTTTTCGCTGAACGCTATCGTCGCCGTATTTCTTTTTAATTTTGTCGAAGACTTCATCGATTTTTTTCTGCTTGTTATCCTGCGGCTCGGAAAATAATAATTTCTGGCCGCTGCCTTGCTGCGATAATCCTGAAACACCGAAACCAAGCAGGCGGAGTTGGCCTGCGGATTCTAAATACCATTTTTCAAAAACGCTTTTCGCTTCCTGCCACAATGTTTTGCTCACGTTTGTTGGATTTTCGAAAGTATGGCTTCTTGTTACGGTTCTGAAATCTTTATAGCGGAGTTTTAGCGTGATTGTTTTTCCCTCCAGTTTTTCCTCGCGGAGCCTTGCGGCGACTTCTTCGACCTGTTTGAATAAAATTTCCAGAAGACCATTTTTATCAATGATATCCTGCGGGAAGGTCTCTTCGGCAGAAATGCTTTTTGCTTCTCTGCTTGCTTCGACAGGGCGGTTGTCGATTCCCTGCGCAAGAAGCAGGAAATCTTGGGCCTGGTTGCCGAGTATGCTTTGGAGATAATTCAGCGGACTTTTCCGAAGCTGCTCTACGGTTCTGATTCCGTGATCATAGAGATGCCGGGCTGTTACTTTTCCAACACCCCAGATTTTCGAGACATCAAGCGGGTCAAGAATGCTTTGTTTGTTTTCTTCGGTGATTACTACAAAACCATCAGGCTTTTGCAGGTCACTGGCCATTTTAGCGAGGAATTTATTCGGCGCGATACCTACTGATGCGGTCAGACCTGTTTCGGTTTTAATTCTATTTTTTATTTCTCTTCCGATCTTTTCAGCGGAGCCGAAAAGGTTTGTTGAGCCTGTAACATCGAGAAAGGCCTCATCGAGAGAAATCTGTTCGACCTCGGGTGTGTAGTCATTGAAGATTTTTATTATTTGTCTCGAAAGCCGGGCGTATCGTTCCATGCGGACAGGAAGCAAAATTACGTGAGGGCAGAGTTTGAGGGCCTGTGATGTGGGCATGGCGGAATGGATGCCGAATTTTCGGGATTCGTACGATGCGGCCGCGACGACACCTCTTTGCTGCACGGTTCCACCGACAATTACAGGTTTGCCTTTTAACGATGGATTGTCCATCTGCTCAACCGAGGCATAAAACGCATCCATATCAACATGCAGTATGTATCTTTCGCTGTGCATAGATATATTATAGCGGAATTTAGAATTCAAACTACAGGATAAATACTGATTTTGCATCTATAAACGGTTTTTTAACGCGAAGTCAAACAATTCTTTTCCGTTGATTTTTTGTCCCAATTCTTTTCTAATAAGGTTTATAACAGCCTTTTGCCTTATATATTCGATTTCTAAAAACAGAACCGGAGAAAAAAAATGGCTAAAAAAATTATTGTATTAAATGGAAGTCCGAAAAAGGATGGAAATACTTCTGTTATTGTTAAATGGTTTGCCGATGCTATAGGGTCAGCGGCTGATATAGAAATTATTAATACTGCGTTTTTGAAATATAAGGTAAACGGGTGTATATCATGTCGTAAGTGCCAGAAGATAGAAAAGTACGAATGCTGCATCGATGACGATGGCAAAACGGTTCTGGCGAAAATGGGTGTCGCCGATGTGATAGTTTTCGCGACCCCGTTGTATTTCTTCGGAGCGAGCGCACAAATTAAATTAGTGATGGACAGGATGTTTTCGCTTTATAAATGGGATAACGAGGCGGGCACGATGCAAACGCCATTGAAGGGCAGAACGATGGTTGTGCTGGCAAGCGCATTCGAAGATATCGGGCTTGAAGCTCTTGAGAAACCATTTAAGCTGACGGCGGAATATACGGGAATGGAATTCGTATCTGTACTTGCAGCCAATGCGGGAACGTCCGGAGAAATTATAAAAAAACGTCCTGATATACAGGCGAAGGTAAAATCGCTTGCGGCGAGTTTGATAAATTAAAAAAAAGAGTTTGATATGAAAAAAACAAATTTAATTTTCATGGCTATTGTTGTATTTTCAGTTTGCTGTAATGCAGAGAATTTCCTGGTTGAGTCTTATGATGTGCAATTAATCAGTTATAACGTTTACGGCAAAGGCGATATTACGTTGGTTTTTGTTCATGGGTGGTCATGCGACAGCAGGTACTGGAAATACCAGGTTTCTGAATTTGCGAAAAAATACAAAGTAGTAACAATCGATTTGGCAGGGTACGGGAATTCGGAGCAAAACCGCAAGATTTATACTCTTGAAGCTTTCGGGCAGGATGTAAAAGCGGTTGTCGAAGATGTCAATGCCGAAAAAGCAATTTTAATCGGCCATTCGATGTCAGGCGAGATTGTCGCTGAAGCGGCGAGGCTGATGCCGGACAGGGCGATTGGTATTATCGGGGCCGATTCGATACAGAATGTTGAAGCTACTATGCCGGAAGATATGTTTAAGCAAATGGTCGATGGCTTTGAAAAGGATTTTAAGGGCGAGGTTGAAAAGTTTGTCGGGACGATGTTGGGCAGCAATATCAAACCTGAACTGAAAAAATGGATTATTGACGACATGTCGTGCGAACCGCCGAATGTTGCCATAAGTACATTTAAAGAATATGTTATGAAATTTAAAAATAAAGGAATTGCCAAAATATTCAAAGAAGTTAAAGTTCCTGTGCGGTGCGTTAATGCCGATCTTTGGCCGACGGATGCGGAGACAAACCGCAGGTATATGTCTTCTTTTGAAGCAGCGATTATAAAAGACTGCGGGCATTTTGTTATGCTTGAAAAGCCGAAAGAATTTAATAAGAACCTTGAAAAGTATATTAAAGAAATCGTAAGAATCCGTAATGAACGAAAATAAAAAAAAGATTTTTCTCCGTAGTTTTGGCTGTCAGATGAATAAACTCGACAGCAACATTGTTGTGAATTCATTTATACAAAATGGTTTCGAGCTGACTGAAGATATAGGATTGGCGAATGTTGTGCTGGTGAATACCTGTTCTGTGCGCAATCACGCGGAAGAGCGGGTGCTTTCGATGCT
>JAKJEQ010000063.1:0-5882 GCA_022705345.1 Planctomycetota bacterium
ATAATACCCGCAAAAGGAGACACACGCTTTCATAAAATCATTGCGAGGCTGTCCGCAGACAGCCGCGGCAATCTCAATCGCTGAATCGGTCAGTTTGAGATAGTTAATTATGGTCAAATTATTGGAAACGGTTCTGCCGATGCATATGGTTCTTTTGAAAACCACGGAACTTTTGATCCCGGAGAATCTATTAATGAATCCGTTTTTACTGGCACTTATATTCAATCGGGCGAGTTGATTTTACAGATTGGCGGCTACCAAAAAGGGACTGATTATGATTTTCTTAGTATAGCCGGCTCGGCGATTATTGAAGGCATCATTGACATAAGTTTAATTAACGGATTTATGCCTGACTGGGGAGATACTTTTGACATTATGACTGCCGAGCTTGGCATTCAGATTGGATCGGCTGGTTTACAGTTGCAGGGATGTGATATGTTTACGTTTATCTTATCCGAAGATGGAAAAACTTTAAGTTTGCAAACTGTGCCCGAACCTGCTTCATTTCTATTTTTAACCTTAGGCTTGCTTGTTTTAAGAAAATTTAACAAATAATTGTGCAAGTTTCACTTTGCGACTGTTTGCGGTTTGCTGAGCCGCTTAAAATCATCCGTTGTTGAAAACATGCTCCGCTACGTACAGCGGAACCGGCCAGGCCACTGCAAGGGCGATCGCATCGCTCGGCCTCGAATCCACTTCGAATTTTTTGCCGTCAACGCTGAGGTATATTGTCGCGTAATAGGTATGATTTTGAATGTCGTTTACTACGATTTTCTCGATTTTCGCGCCGAGCGAATCTATTACATTATCCAACAAGTCATGTGTCAGCGGCCGAAGCGTAACCATCTTTTTGAGCCTGCGCTCGATTGCCATAATTTCGACGATGCCGATTACGATTGGCAGGTTTCGCTGTCCGTTCTTTTCTTTCAAAACGATTACCTGCTGATCGCTCGCTTCATCGATTATTATTCGCGATAATTCTACCTCTACATTCATTTTAACTCCGCAAGATTCTTCTCAACTGCCGCAAGCTGTTCTTTTAATTCAGCCAGTCTCTGTTTCGTCTGCTCGACAACTTCCGGTTTTGCTCTCTTTACAAAATTCTCGTTTGACAGTTTCGATTCGTTTCCTTTAACGCCGGCAAGGAGCTCATCTCTTTGTTTTTCAAGTCTTTTTCTTTCGGCGTCGGCATCGATAAGACCTTGGACGAAAACCTGAACCTGTTCGACAACAGCAGCGGCGGCGTTTTCAGGTTTTGGCTGCTCGGGCGAAGCAGTGAATTTTTCGAGTCCTGCGCGGTCGCAGATCAAATCCGCGTTGTCGTTAAGTATCTTTGAAACATCGGCAGGGGCGTTAGCGGACGCCGTCAGTTTCTTTCCGGGCGGCACGGTATATTTATTTCTTATTTCGCGTATTGCCCGAACAATATTCTGTACGGAATTTATTTTATCTTCAATTTGCGAATCTATCAATTTATCGAGGTCTTTGGGCCATTTGGCTACAATTAACGCATCGGCGTTTTCCGCCGCCTGATCAAGACCGCGTTTGGGCGCGATTTCATTGAGCTTTTGATAAATGCCTTCGGTGATAAACGGAACAAACGGATGAAGCATTCTCAAAGTATAATCCAGAACAAAGGCAAGCACATTTTGAGGAGCATCTTTTTGGCTTAAATCTTTGATTCTCGGCTTGATCCATTCGAGATACCAGTCACACAAATCGTTCCAGAAAAATCTGTAAATCGCCATCAGCGATTCGCTTATCTGGAATTTATTGAGCATGGTCGTAACTTCTTTAACAGTTTGAGCAAGCCGCGAAAGGATCCATTTATCTGTTATAGTCAATTTGCCCGAATCGAAAGCGTCATAATTAATTTCATTAAGATTCATCATCGCGAATCTCGATGCGTTCCAAAGCTTATTGCAGAAGTTTCGGCCGATATCGAATTTGTCGCTGATATTTCTGCCTTGTTCATCTTTAATGACCGGCAGTTTTAAATCCTGGCTTTCGGTCGTCATCTGGCACAAACTGAATCTCATCGCATCAGCCCCGTAGGTATCGATAATATCCAGCGGGTCGATTCCGTTGCCTTTGCTTTTGCTCATTCGCTCGCCGTTGCCATCGAGAATGGTGGGATGAATAAACACATCAGTGAAAGGCACGTCATTCATATTTTCCAGACCCATCATAACCATACGCGAAACCCAAAGCGTAATAATATCCCTCGCTGTAACCAGCGTATTCGTCGGATAATAGAATTTTAATTCTTCAGTTTTTTCGGGCCAGCCGAGTGTACTATGCGGCCAAAGCGCCGATGAAAACCACGTATCAAGAACATCCGGGTCCTGCTGTAAATCAGTCGATTTACATTTATCGCATTCAGTCGGGTCTTCGATGCCCGTAAGAATCTGGCCGCAAGCCTGGCAATACCAGATAGGGATTCGATGACCCCACCAGAGCTGCCTGCTTATGCACCAGTCGCGAATTCCGTAAAGCCAGTCCAAATACGTTTTGGCATATCGAGCCGGATGAAATTTAACTTTCCCGCTCTCTACCGCCTCAATCGCTCTTTTGGCCAGCGGCTCAACTTTTACAAACCACTGGTCGGACAAATAAGGCTCAATAATATCGCCGCTGCGGTCGGAATGGCCGACTTCGTGCTCTCGCGGCTCGACTTTTTCCAATAATCCCTGAGCTTCCAAATCCGCAACAATCGCCTTCCTTGCGGCGTATCTGTCCATGCCGGCGTATTTTCCGCCATTCTCGTTTATTTTGCCGTCGGGCGTTAAGATATTGATCATACTTAACTTGTGTCGCAGGCCAATCTCGTAATCGTTGGGGTCGTGCGCAGGCGTTACCTTCAAAAAGCCCGTGCCTTCGCCAAGTTTTACATAATCATCAGAGATAACCGGAATCGTTCGGCCGGTCAACGGGAGTTGTAATTGTTTACCGATAAGGTTTTTAGCCCTATTATCTTTCGGGTTTACGGCCACAGCGGTATCCCCGAGCATTGTTTCAGGTCGTGTGGTGGCGATGGTTACAAAACCGCTGCCGTCCGCGAGCGGATATTTTATATACCAGAAATTGCCCTGGACGGTTTTGTGAACCACTTCGTCATCGGCAACCGCCGTTTGCAGAACCGAATCCCAATTCACAAGTCGTTTGCCTCTATAGATTAAGCCCTTTTTGAACAGATTGACAAACGTATGACGAACCGCTTTTGCGCACATATCGTCAAGCGTAAATCTTGTTCTTTGCCAGTCGCAGCTTGCCCCGATACGCTTGAGCTGTTCAAGAATTCTGTTGCCGTATTGGTCTTTCCACTGCCAGATCATTTCGACGAGTTTTTCCCTGCCGACATCGTGGCGATTCCGGCCTGTTTGCGCCTTAAGATTTTTTTCCACAACGGATTGCGTTGCGATGCCGGCGTGGTCTGTGCCGGGCATCCATAAGGTGTTAAAACCCTGCATTCGCTTGAAACGAATCAAAACATCCTGGATCGTATTGTCTATGGCGTGGCCCATGTGAAGGGCGCCGGTAACGTTTGGCGGAGGTATAACTATCGTATAAGGCTCGGCGCTGCGGCCGCCTTTGGCCGGAGGCTCTGTATGAAAATAGTTGCCTTTTTGCCAGATTTCATCTGAGCTTTTTTCAATCTCTTTCGGTTCGTAGGTTTTCGATAATTCTTCTGCCATAACTAACGTCCATTCATCAGGTTAACGATTTAGAATATAAACACAATATTGTAACAGAAAATTCTAAAATACGAAATATAAATGCAGGGAATTTTTAGAATCTGACTTAAAGGTAGGAAATTGTATGTTCTCTATGTCGCCTATTATGCCGCGATCCAGCGAATTAAGCCCCAGAAGAGCAGCATAATTATCGCGGTAAGAGCCGTGCTTGCGAGAAAGCCCCAGAAATCTTCGGCTGTCCATTTGCAGAATTCCCAATTTGAACGCGGGAATAGTTTGGTATGGTCGAACCTTGATGGATTGGCATAACTTTTTTCGAGTTCGGCGTTGTCAAGCGCGCGGTCTGCGACGACACGGGTTTTCATCTTCGCGTAAAAACGAGCGATGTTTTCTTCCAAACCTTTGTTGCCGGTCATGAAACTTACCGGGATGAGAATTACAAACGGCAAAAACGAAGCGACAAGATAACGGATTGTTAATAATGTGGATGGTCTCATCTGGCTGAGATTGAGACCGAGGA
Organism: Planctomycetota bacterium; assembly: GCA_022705345.1. Taxonomy (GTDB): domain Bacteria; phylum Planctomycetota; class Phycisphaerae; order Sedimentisphaerales; family UBA12454; genus UBA12454. Next base: position 4,216 of record JAKJEQ010000063.1, read on the forward strand.
ATTTTGCGATGACAAGTTCGGAGTGGATTCTTCCGCCGATGCCTATCATTGGAGAATTAGGGTCGTCAGGAATTTTTCTTGCGACAGAATCGTAATAAATCGCAGCCGGGCGGATTATATTTCCGTTTTTGTCAATCTGCTCAATAGTTTGCTGAGTGAGACATTTCGATTGTTCAAACTTTTCGAAATTCGGGAGAATTTGCGGAATAACCGCTAAAATTAAAGTGCAAAGAATTACCTGAACGTAAACTGCGGTAAGCGTGAGACGTTTCCAGAAGAGAATGAGCAGTACAGGCGCGCCGAAAATGACCATCAGCGACGGGAGCATTGTTATGACACTGATAATGCTGCTTGTACTGTAAGCGACGTAAAGGCCAAGCAGGAGAATGCCCGCGATTGAGATTCTTGAAACGCCGACATAGTGCATATCGGATTTATTTCTGACAAATGGCTTATATAAATGGCGGACGAACAAGGCTGCGAGATAAACTGAAACGCCTGCGAGGGTTGACATGTTTGCCGCGAGGATTCCGGCAACCATAATGCCTCTCAAACCAACGCCGAGGAGATTGTTGCTCATTACACCCCATGCTGTGTCCGGGTCGGAGATTGTGTCTTTGTAGAGAGCGAAGGCGAGAAGGCCGCAGAATGCCCACATTATCGTGAGAATTCTTTTCGTATATGCGCCGCCGATGTTGCCAATTCGCGCGGTAAGTTCGTCTTTTGCTGCGCCGTTGTTGGACATATTGCCCTGATGGCCTGTGATTCCGATGATGCTGATAAGGGTCAGAGCGGCAATTGAGCTAAATGAGAATTCATCGAGTCCTGAGCCGAAGACATAGAGCATGTGATTTGGAACGCTGGAGGCAAAAGAAGACCAGCCGCCGAGTTTGATGATTGAAATCGGGATTAGCATCGCTGAAAAAACGAATATCAGGATGCCCTGTATAACGTCGTTCCAGATAGCAGCTTCGAGGCCGCCCATAATAACGTACAATCCGACGAAAACCGTATAAAGTATGTAAAACCAGTTTATATCGGTGTATGAGGCATAAGCCGTTATTTGATCTTTTTTGTACATGTTCTCGAGTGTCTGGTATCTTGCCTTGTTTTCGTCGGGGAGTTTATTTTCCTTATAGAGCTTATCGAGACCTCGGAATTCTTTATACAATTCGATTTTTTTAATTTCGGTTGGGGAGCATTTTTCGATTGGCTTGATTGTCATTGCTTCGAAGGTTCGCAACGAAGTTTTGTAGCCGACGCCGATGATGATGATACTAAGCCAGATGCCGACAATGGCGTAGATCGAGGCGAGCGCCTTGCTTTTGAAACGTTCTTCGAAAAGCTCCGCCATTGTAATAAGGCGGACTCTTCTGAACCAGCCTGCCATGAACCAGTAATATGGGCCTGTGAAGATTCCGACGAGCATAAGCCAGACGCCGCCGAGACCTTTGTGGAAAGCAAAACTTGCGGTTCTTACTGCGCTGTTTGCGTCAACGACGGTGCTCATGTTAAAGAAATATTGGAGGAGTTTGCCGACAGTTCTGCCCGCGAGGAAGAAATCTTCTTCGTTGCGGATCTTACTTGCGGAACGTTTGCCGATGTAAGTGATGAGCGCAAGGTACGCGACAATGAACAAAATGTCTATCCAGTGAAAACCAAGGAGG
>JAKJEQ010000063.1:5892-11571 GCA_022705345.1 Planctomycetota bacterium
TTCTTAACTCCGTTCAAACCCGGGCTTACAATAATCTCATCACTGCCCAGAATCCGCCAAGGATTCCGACAGTCAGCGCGATACAAAGCAGAAAGCCCCATGTATCTTCCCAGTTCCATTTGCAGAATTCCCAGCTTGAATTCGGAAAGAGCTTCAAATGGTCGAAACGCGATGGATTGGCGTAGCTTATTTCGAGTTCTGCCTTATCGAGAGCGGCATCGGGTATAACTTTGGTTTTCATTTTTACATAGAATCGTGCGATATTTTCGTCAAGGCCTTTGTTGCGGGTGACATAGCTGATCGGAATCAGAATCAAAAACGGAAGGACAATATCGACGAGGTATCGGATGGTGAGCAACTGTGATGGAGTTTTATTTTTGAGATCCATGCCGATTGCCTTTGCGATAACAAGCTCCATGTTGATTCTGCCAATGCCCATCATTGGAGAATCGGGGTTGTCGGGATTGCTGCGGGCGACTTTTTCGAAGAAGATGCTTTTGGGTGTAATGACAAATTCTTTCTTGATTTTTTCGCCAACCTTCGAAGCGGCTCCAGACTCCACGTCTCTTTCATTGGCGGGAGATTTCTGATAGACGGTTACTTCGTTAGTTTGCTGTGTGAGCCATTGGGACTCTTTGACGGATTTGAACTTTGGAAGCATTCCCGGAGCGATCGCAAAGAGCAGCGAACAAATAATAACTTGTGTATAAACGGCTTTTAAGGTAAGGCGCTTCCAGAAAAGCAGGAGCATGACCGGCGCGCCGAAAATAACATTAAGCGAAGGAAGCATTTTCAGTATTTCGATAATCCCGCCGCTTGCGATAGCGACATAAACGGAAAGAAGCAGTATCCCCGCGATGGAAACTCTGGAGACGTTAACGTAATGGTGTTCTGGTTTGTTCGGTGCGAAAGGTTTATAAAGATGTCGAACAAAAAGAGCGGACAAATAAATCGAGACGCCCGCTACGGTCGACATATTGGCGGCGAGTATGCCTGCAATCATGATGCCTTTAAGACCTGTGCCGAGCAGGTTATTGCTCATAACACCCCATGCAGTGTCAGGGTCAGAAATCGAGCCGCTGAAAAGCGCGTAAGCGAGCAGGCCGCAAATTGCCCACATGATAGTAAGGATTCGTTTCGTATATGAACCGCTGATGTTGCCTGTTCGGGCGGTCAGTTCGTCTTTTGCCGAGCCGTTGTTAGCCATGTTGCCCTGATGGCCTGTGATGCCGATGATGTAGTTGGCAATCATATACATCGCGATGGACCAAATCGAAAATTCTGTAAGGCCGGAGCCAAAAAGATAAAGCATATTTTCGGGCATTTTGGCGGAGAAACCGTCCCATCCGCCAAGTTTGACTATGCCGATGGGGATCATCATACCGGAAAATATAAGGATCAGGATACCCTGAATAAAGGTGTTCCAGACGGTTGCTTTGAGGCCGCCCATCATAACATAAGCGCCGACAGTGCCAATATAAATCAGATAGAAAACCCATGTATCGGTATATGAAATATAAGAGCTGATTTGATCTTTCTTATGCAAATCTTCAAGCATTTTGTAGCGGGCGATTTTTTCGATTTATAAAGTTTGTCAAGTTGAGTGTATTCCCTGAACATATCGACCTGCTGTTTTTCTTCGACGCTGAGCTTTGATTCGGGCTTTACAGTCATTGCCTGAAAGGTGCGCAAAGAAATTTTATTAGCGATGCCGATGTTGATTACGCTAAGCCAGATGCCGACGACGGCGTATATACAGGCAAGAAATTTGCTTCTGAAGCGTTCTTCAAAAAGCTCGGCCATTGTAACAAGACGAACTCTTCTGAACCATGCTGCGAGGAACCAGTAATAAGGGCCGGTAAGAATAGGGGCCAGCAGGAGCCAGACGCCTCCGATACCTTTACTGAAAGCCGCGGCGGCGGTATTTACGGCTTGGCCGGCATCAGTGATGGTGCTCATGTTCATAAAAAACTGGAAGAGTTTGCCTACGCCTCGGCCCGCTAAAAAGAAGTCTTCCTGATTTTTGACTTTTCCGGTGTGTCGTTTTCCGATGTAAGTCATTAACGCAAGGTATGCAACGATAATTAGAATGTCGATGATACTGAAACCGAAGATATTCATCCTGATTCCCTTTCCTTTTGTGATTACGACAAAATTGTGTAAACAATAAAGAATATCACTAAGAAAACAAAAAACCACTTAAAACCGCGCAAAAAAATAAACTATATTGCGCAAATTACGCTGTGTCACTTGACTTTAGCGCACAAAAAAAATAGATTAGTATATATTAAAATGGCACATCACTTTATTTTTTAGGAGATGTTATGAAGAAACGAGCATTCACAGTCGCTGTCGTCATGTTATCCATTATAAATATCGTATCGGCAGTTGAAGTGCCTCAGAAGTTGATGGTTCCGCCTTTGGCATTCGACGATACGAGCATTACGGTAATCTGGGAAAAGCCGAACAATTATGCCGATGTGGTCAGCTATAATGTTTATATAGAGGGGTCGCTTGCGGGCAATACGAAGAAACTTTTCTATAATGCGACGGATTTAAATGCGGCAACTCCGTACTCATTTTATGTTACGGCGGTTGACGCTTCGGGAAAAGAATCAGCACCCAGCAATAAAGTTATTCCATCGACGCCGGCGGAAGCGAAAGTTTTCGATGTGACAAAATACGGGGCGGTCGGAGACTGCAAGACTCTCAATACAAAAGCAATTCAAAAAGCGATAGACGAATGCACAAAGGGAGGCATAGTTCTGATTCCTGAGGGAACGTTTTTGAGCGGAGCCCTATTTTTGAAAAGCGATATGACACTGCAAATCGACGGGACCTTGCGCGGAAGCGATAACGCGGCCGATTATCCTTTGACAAGCAAAAGGTTTCCATATTACGCATCCGGAAATAATTTCATGGGATTGATTAACGCTTATACTGAAACATACGGAAGTTTAAAAAATATAAAAATTTGCGGAAAAGGCATCATCAACGGCGGATCTGATGTCGTCGGCTCTGTTACAGGACACAAGAATACGATACTCGGAAATAACCAGGTTGCCGCAAGCGAGGGCGACGACAGCGACAGGGCGGATATGGTTGTTATAAAGGGAGTCGATGGTTTTTATATCGGCGGACTCACGTTTTATAATCCCGCGATGCACACGATATTTATCACTTATTCAAAAAATATAACCGTCAATGGAATCAATGTAAGCACCTATGATATTCATAACGCGGACGGCATTAATGTTTGTACATCGGATACCGCTTATATATTCGATTCAACAATAGAGGCGGGCGACGACTGCTTCAACTTCAACGCGGGAGTCGGCGAGCCGGGCGTTAAGGAAAATTTCCCCGATAAAAATATAAGAATTTTCAACTGCGTCGCAAAACGAGGTCACGGCGGAGTAGTATTCGGCAGCTTCACTGCTGCATGGTTCGAGAATTTCCTTGTCGAAGACTGCGTTTTCGATGGAACGGACAGGGGACTAAGGTTTAAAACCGGCAAAAACCAGGGCGGCGGCGCAAGGAATATAATTTGCAGGGATATTGAAATAAAAAATATTCTCAAGGAAGCGATATTCTTCGACAGCACTTACGGGAGCAGCTATCCATCAGGCGGCCCCGGCCAATTCAAAGATATCACAGTCAAAAACGTTACGTGCGCGAATACTAAAAATTATGGTATCTATATTAACGGACTGCCCGAAAAACAGCATACGAATATCGAGCTCATCAATATTACAATTGACGGCGCAAAGAAGGGCGGGGCATTTTTAAAGAACTGCAATAACTGCACATTTGAAAACGTGGTATTCAAAAACGTGCCGAAAAACTGGGTAATAGATCCGAATTCGACAACTGAACTGGCGTTTAATAATTGCGATCCAAAACCATAAGGATATGACGAGTCGTTCTAGTTTTTTTGCGATTGCCGCGATATTACTGATTCCATATTTAACATTTGGTTCAGAAATGATATTATTTTACGACAAACCCGCGGCAGAATGGGTCGAGGCGATACCTATCGGCAATGGACGCATCGGCGCGATGGTTTTCGGCGGAACGGCTGAGGAATTGATTCAATTTAACGAAGATACCTTCTGGACCGGGGAGCCTTACAATCCTGTCAATCCGGGTGCGCTTGATGCTCTGCCGGAGGCGAGGCGACTTGTTTTTAATAACCGCGCAAAAGAGGCTCAGGATTTAATAAACACAAAGATGATGGCGGTTCCGCTAAAACAGGCGTCCTACCAGCCGGCAGGATTGCTGCATATTTCCTTCGAAGGGCATAATAAGGCGACGGATTACAGGAGAGAACTTGATTTAGAAAGAGCATTAACGAGAATCGAATATAAAATCGGAGATATAAAATTTAAACGTGAGATTTTTTCCTCGGCGGTTGATAATGTTGCGATTATTCACATTTCGGCGGATAAATCGGGCAAGGTAAATTTTACAGCCGATTTCAATGCTGTTCAGGATACAAAAAAAATCAATACCGTTAATGAAAGCATAATTTCTCTCGAAGTCAATGCCGAAGGTTCGCTCAGGTGCTATTCGCAGGTTAAGGCGATAACATCCAAAGGTAAAGTTTGGGTAGAAAACAACACATTGCATATTGAAAACGCCGATGACGCAACGTTGTTTTTGGTATCTGCGACAAATTACATCAATTATAATGATACCACCGGCAATCCGGAATCGATAGTTGATAAACAAATTAAAGCCGCTTCCAAAAAATCTTATAGTAAAATTCGGGCGAGGCATATTAAAGAATACCAGAGATATTTTAATCGCGTTAAAATTGATTTTGGTGTAACAGAAGCTGCAAAGCAAACGACCGATTTGAGAATTAAAGATTTTGCGAATGGAAACGACCCGCAGCTTGCGGCGTTGTATTTTCAGTTCGCACGGTATCTTTTAATTTCTTGTTCCCGGCCGGGATGTCAACCTGCAAATTTGCAGGGATTGTGGAATGACAGTGTTAAACCGCCGTGGTCAAGCAAATATACGATTAATATAAATACAGAAATGAATTACTGGCCCGCTGAGCCGGCGAATCTTTCGGAATGTCATGAGCCGCTGTTTGGGCTGATTAAAGATATTTCGGTAACAGGCAGGAAAACAGCCAAAATAAACTATGGTTCGGATGGCTGGGTTTGTCATCATAACACTGATTTGTGGCGGGCAACAGGGCCGATTGATTCTGCGTTTTACGGATTCTGGCCAAGCGGTGGGGCGTGACTTTGTCAGCATTTGTGGTATAGATATGAATACAGCGGAGATAAGGATTTCCTGCGTGAATATTATCCGGTGATGAAAGGGGCGGCGGAGTTTTTTGTCGATTCGCTTGTCGAGCATCCGAAATATAAATGGCTTGTAACCTGCCCGTCGATGTCGCCGGAGAACAAATTATACGGCGATACGAGCATTTGCGCAGGGCCGACAATGGATATGCAGATCATTCGCGATCTTTTTAATAACTGCATCAAAGCATCTGAAATTTTAGAAATTGATGAAGATTTCAGAATAGTTCTCCAAGAGAAAGTAAGTAAATTAGCTCCGATGCAGATTGGCAAACACGGCCAATTGCAGGAATGGCTTGAAGATGCCGATGGGCCAGAGGATCATCATCGGCATGTTTCGCATTTATATGGCTTGTTTCCG
>JAKJEQ010000064.1 GCA_022705345.1 Planctomycetota bacterium
GTAGGCCGCGTTATCGAATCCTTTAAACGAAAGTACCGGCCCCAAATGATTCCCTTCTGCCGTGTGATTATACACAACATCAAGTATCACCTCCAGCCCCGCCTCATGAAGCCCTTTTACCATCTGCTTGAATTCTGATACCTGCTCACCCACCTGGGCTGAGTGTGTATATTCGCTATGCGGAGCGAAATATCCTATGGAATTATACCCCCAGTAATTCCGAAGTCCCTTCTCAAGCAGAAAATTATCATGTACAAAATGATGAACAGGCATTAATTCGATACTTGTAACTCCGAGCTTTTCAAAATATCTGATTGAAGATGGATGAGATATCCCAAGATACGACCCCCGAAACTCATCCGGTATATTTGGATTGCTTATACTGAACCCTTTTACATGCGTTTCATAAATCACCATCTCGTTCAATGGAATGTTCGGCTTGTGTGATGTTGACCAGTCGAAATAAGGCGTGATAACCACAGACTTCGGAACAAACGGCGCACTGTTGCCGTTATCAGGCTCACTCAAAGCATCTGGATTTCTATACGGAAACAACGCTCTATCCCATTTCACTTGTCCTTCTATACACTTTGAGTATGGATCGATTAGTAACTTCGCGGGATTGCATCGATGGCCGCTTGCGGGATCCCACGGCCCGTAAATCCGGTATCCGTATCTCTGCCCGGGCTTGGCTTCCGGCAAATAACAATGCCAGCAGAATCCCGTTACTTCCTGCAATTCAACCTTTCTTTCTTCATTGAATTCATCAAAAAGACATAGTTCAACCTTATCCGCAACTTCGGAAAACACTGAAAAATTAGTCCCATTCCCGTCAAAAGTCGCTCCAAGCGGATAAGCATTCCCTGGCCATATTTTTATCTTTTTTTCTGTGGCAGTTAACATTAGATTTCCTTTTAAATATTAAATAATATGTAACCGCCCGCTTATTGTATATTATGCAATTTGCTTAAAATGGATAAGACAAAAAATCATCTCCCCGCGGTTTAAAAATCAATTGGATTTTGGGAAATTTTTCATATAAAATAACTTTTTTGAAGGGATCAGTCATTAACGAGATAAAGAAAATTACAGAAGTTATAAAAAAGTTTCGTGACCAGCGAGACTGGATGCAGTTTCACGACCCCAAAAATATGAGCATTTCAATTGTCCTTGAAGCCGCTGAATTGCTCGAACACTTCCAGTGGAAAACAAAAAAAGAAGCCCAGAATTATATTAAGAACCACAAAGAGGAAATCGCCGACGAAATCGCCGATATCGCCGCGTACCTTTTCGAACTCGCCGACAATCTCGATATTGATCTTATCAAGGCGATGAAAAATAAGATCGAAAAGAACAGAAAAAAATATCCCGTCGAAAAATCAAAAGGCAAACATACAAAATACAACCGCCTGTAATTTCCGCCAAACTCGTCATTGCAAACTCCTTTTGGGATACGGCTATCTCATTACTGTCGCCCTGTACCTTCTCTCTATTAGTTTACTTAATACCTTGCCGCATCGATAAAGATTACTGTATCCACATCGCCTTATGCAGCCAGTTTTCTGCGATTGCAGACCAGTCCGCAAAATTCACCATTTCATCCCGATTGAAATCAGCTTCGTTTATTCCGCTTTCTAGCCATCGGCATACAATATTTAAAACGTTTACATTGACATTTATATGCCTTACAGGTACTCTTTTACTTCTTTTGTTTTTCGCCACCCATTCAGGAGTTAAAAATGCGCATTTTTCTACTCACTATTGACTATCGACCTGCAAAAAATACTGGAACAAAAAAATTCTCTTCGGTAAAATAGATTAATTATTTTTTAGTAAAAAAAGGAGCATTATGAAAACCTTAAAACTATTAGCATTTGTTTATATTTCCCAGTTTGTTTTTCTGCCCTGCATCTTCGCCGATACCATTGTAAACACTGTAACCAGCGAAACTTACCACGGCTATTTGACAGGCAAAGAGTCCGCGGGCCTTGCGGATGTAAATACGACCGAAAAGGGATTGATCAAAGTCAACAAGTCACATTTAAAGATCACCCGCGATTCCACTGGCCGCAACAACAGTTTCGCTTTATTTGAGATTTGCGATTCTATCATGGCTGGTATGGAAACTACCGCTTTTGAAGAGGCCCTGAAGAAAGCCGCATCTGCCGGCCCGCAGTTTATTTTAATCGAGATTGACTCACCTGGCGGAAGGGTTGACCTCTGCAAAAGAATAGTCGCTGCCATTCAACAGGTTACAAATTGCGACGTTTACGCCTACATCAAAGGCGGAGAAAACGGCGGTGCATTTTCGGCGGCCGCTGTTGTCTCAATGGCTTGCGACAAAATCTACATGGCGCCGGGAACCGTCATCGGTGCTGCCACTATGATTAGCACCGACCCAAACGGAAAGCCTATCGATATGAAAGAAGCACTTGGCGACACAGTCGGCGAAAAAATGGATTCCGGCTGGCGGAATTATTTGGCCTCATTAGCTTCCGCAAAAAACCGCCCTTCTTCATTGGCTGTTGCAATGGCTTATAAGGATATCGAAGTTGTTGAAGTCAACGAAAATGGAAAAAAGCGAATCATCGATGCCAGCGAGAAAAAACCTGAAAGCAAAGTTGTAAAAGTCTGGTCCAAAAAAGGCGAAATTTTGACCCTCCCCGCGAAAGACGCTCTGGAATGCGGTATGGCTGACAAAATTTTCCTCAGCCGGCTCGATTTGCTTGAACATCATAACTTCGCTTCTGCACAGGTTATCACTGACGATTCTATCGCAGAGGCAAGAAAAATGTATGACAAGATTGACAAAAGAATTGATGATTTGATTGTTTCTATGGATTTAGGTGTCAAGAGATTTGAAACCACACGTTCGCGAGTGCAGGCAATGAAGGCACTTAAAGGTCTCATATACGATGCGAAATTCGCCCTTAGCATGAAGAAGCGTTTCGGCGATGATGTTAAAATTGACGAAGACGAGGTACAGGACTTCCTAAATGATGCACAGGCCGTTTACGAAAGCATCAGAAGTTACCGCAGGTAAATTTCTATAAATGGGCCGCCCGGTAAAAAACTGGCGATAGTCCGTGAAATTTTTTGAACGTCCTCGAAAAGTGATATTGATCCGCAAAACCTAATTCCGCCGCGATTGACTTTACCGACAGATTAGAAATCAGCAGCAGGTTCGCCGCTTTATTCAGTTTCAATCTCATCAGGTAACTTTCGGGAGTTATTCCCGCGTGTTTCTTAAACAGCCGCGACATATAGCGGATATTTAAATTACATTTTTCCGCCGCCTGCCGGGGAAGCATTATATGAGAAAAATTTTCATCTATGTATTTTTTGCATCGTCCATAAGTATTCAGCGAAGAGTATTCCCGCGATTTGTTGCTCAAATTAAATTCCGCTGACTGCTCCAGAAGAAGTGCGCGAAGATAGCTCTGGCATAGCTGCTGGGAGTGAATTGAATTCTCAAGGCCTTTTTTCAGGATTGCCTCAGCAAGATACTGAATCTCGCCCGCCTTTTTTATTTTGAGTCCCCCGCCTTTATTGAAACCGGCGGCTTCGAATAATTCCCCGGCCTGAGTTCCCGTAAACACTACGAAGATATGTTTCATTGGATCGGCTTTATCCGCCGTATAATGATGAAATACGCCCGGCGAAAAGCCCGCGATCGTGTTCTTGGTAAGGATATGAGTTTTATTGCCTATCCTGAGAATGCATTTGCCCCCGATTGGAATCTCGATTACATAATACGGATAAGTTCTTCTTTTTATTTCAAAATCCTCCTCGCATTTCTCATATCCGCCGAAAATTATCGCCAGTTCATATTCTTTTTTAGGATCAGTATCGAAGAAAAAATATTTCGATTCGGTTACGTTGCCCTCGAGGCACAGTTTGAAACTGCTGTTTTCAATTGTATTTTTCCTGCGCATTTCTTATTTTTCCAGGTTACTTTTTTTCATCATTATGTTACCCATAGCTATTGACGTCAAGCTAATTTAATGGCATACTTATGTTTTTACTTACCGCATAATAACATGGAAAGATGATATGGATATTGAATTTGTAAGATTGGTCGGCGATGAACGCAGGACAGGCTCCACTTTAGCTAGCGTCTCGAGACACTGGAGAAATGAAAAAGAACGTTTTTTATTTGTCAGCCCTCACGATGACGATGTCGTGCTCGGAGCAGGCCTCTTCATTCAGCTTGCCCTGAAAGAAAAGGTGCCTGTTTACATCCTCATTGTTACCGACGGCTCTATGGGCTACTGCTCCAAAGAGCAGGAAAAAACTATTTCCGATATTCGAAGAAAAGAGACCTATCAATGCTATAAATCGCTTGGTGTGGCAGATGAAAATATCATTTGGCTCGGTTTCCCCGACTGCAAATTAAATTATTACAGGGGTCGCAGAATGGCGGAACCAAACGATATCACAAAAATCAGCGGCTATACCGGCCTGCAGAATTCTTTTACTTACTGGATCAGACAAATTGCTCCAACCCAGTGTTTTTTACCAACTTCCAGCGACCTTCATCCAGACCATCGAATTGTCCACGAGGAGCTTCTAATCAGCCTCTTTCACGCCGCTGGAAATATCTGGCCCGAGTTGGGGAATAATACCGAAAATGTTCCTTATGTGCACGAAATGGGAGTTTACTGCGATTTCCCTCAGCCGCCGAGATTACGTGTTAAAACGCCTTCAGCTTTTCTCCGCAAAAAGCTTGACGCTATTGGCGCTTTCAAATCACAAAAACAAATTGGCTCGCTCATTGAAATTGTACAAAAGTCAGGGCCTTTTGAATATTTCAGGGAGATTAGCTTTAAGCTTTATCAACCTGCGTTCTATTACGATATGTTCGAGAAGAAACAACAGATGCCGTTTATCAGGTAATACACCAATGAAAAAAGTTTTATATTTGGGGGATACATCCCTTTCCGGGTCCGCCTCTTATCTTGCCGCAATCATGGCTTATCATAACGTGGATTTTGATTATCTTCCATCAGACTCAAAGTTCGATGATCAGCTCCTCAATAACGATTACTGCGCGTTTGTGATTAGCGATTATCCTGCAGCGAATTTTTCCGAATCCCAAATTGATAAAATTATCCTCAAAATAAAATCCGGAGCGGGGCTTTTAATGATTGGCGGCTGGGAATCATTCACAGGGTTAGCAGGCAGCTATAATCGAACCGCTCTGACGGAAGTTTTGCCGGTGATTATGGAAGATTTCGACGATAGGATGAATCTCTACTGCCCGTCCCTTGTTGTAAGGAATCAAAGCCACATCATTACCGATGCTCTGCCGATTGAAAGCCATACTCCGCTAATGGGAGGCTTTAATAGATTCAGAGTTAAGCGATTTGGCTGCGAAGTTCTTTCTATACAGCTTTTCAAAGCCGAACAGAATAATAACGATTTCAAATTTACAATAGAAGAACGTTACCCGCTTCTTGTAACAGGCGCCTTTGGCGACGCAAACATTACCGCCTTCGCCTCGGATGTCGCCCCGCATTGGGTCGGACCACTTGTCGATTGGGGCGATAAAAGAATCACCTCTAAAGCCCCGTATGGCGAACAGGTTGAAGTGGGAAACTGGTATGCGCAATTATTTATTAATATGATTTTTTGGACTGCTAATATGGAGGTCAAATGTTAAAAGGTAATGCAATCATAGGCCAGTCGGGAGGCCCTACCGCTGTTATAAACTCTTCGCTTGCCGGTATCATCACTAAAGCAAAAGAATGCAGTTGTATAAAAAATATTTTAGGCATGCGTTATGGTATCGAAGGATTCATGTCTGAAAACATTATTAATCTCGGTTCCGAGCCGAATGAAACAATTCAAAAATTGAAAATTACTCCCTCAAGCTCGCTTGGCTCATGCAGGCACAAACTTAAAGACGCCGATTTGCCCAAAATTCTTGAATTACTGAAAAAATACGATATCCGCTATATTTTCCTCATTGGCGGAAACGATACGATGGACACGATTCACCGCATCGAAGAATACGCAAAACAAAATAATTATGAAATGATCGGCATAGGAGTCCCCAAAACAGTCGACAACGATCTTTTCGGCACCGACCACACCCCGGGATTTCCCAGCGCCGCAAGATATATCGCGTTATCTGTTTTACAGGCCGGAATACTTGCAAGAGATATGCAGAAAGTCGACCAGTTCGTTATCTTTCAGTGTATTGGCAGAAAGGCCGGATGGCTGCCCGCCGCGGCAACACTGGCGAAAAAAGATCCTTCTGATGCGCCTCATATTTTGTGCCTGCCTGAGCGTCCTTTTGAAAAAGAAAAGTTTCTCAATCAGGTAAAAAGATGTTATAAAGATTGCGGTTTCGTTTCGATCGTTTGCGGAGAAGGATTGGCTTTTGAAGATGGAACGCCGGTTTCTGCCTCGCAGGTGAAGGACAAGTTTGACAATATTGAATTCGGCGCTATGGGCGGAACAAGCGTAGCTGTTGCCCTGCATAGCATGATTAGCGCAAGTTTTGGATTCAGAGGCGAATTCCAGATAACCGAATCGCTCCCGATGTGCGCCGCCGACAGAGCAGTTTTACAGGATATTGAAGAAGCGTTCGAAACAGGAAAGGCCGCTGTTGAACTTGCTATGCAGGAAAAAACAGGATTAATGGTAACGCTTAACAGAAAGCCCGGAAATAAATACGAATTCTATACAGGTTCGATAGGCTTGAAGGAAGTAGCAATTAAAGCCAAACCAATGCCTGATGAATTTATCAGCGGCGATGGTTTTTCAGTGACGCAGGCTTTTCTTGATTACGCAAAGCCGTTGGTCGGACCTTTGTCGGAATACGCAAATTTAAAATACAAAAAATTTAATTAGAAGTAAGGAGAAACAAATGAATAATGATAAAAAGTATTCGCAGTTCGCGCTTGTCCGTGAAATGATGCAGACCCCGGATATCCTGCGAAAATTCAATTTGAAAAACGCCGATGACGCAGTTAATTCAATTAATAAATCCGGAAAATTGTTCTTCACAGGAGAAGGTTCAAGCAGGATCTTCCCCGCCAAGAACGCTATGTACGCCGCGAGAAGAGAAGGAAGCGCATTAAACCTCGCTACTGACGGCGGACTTCAGGCCTGCAATTATGACCTTGCGGCTTTCACCGTTTTCGGCGCTTCAAACAGCGGACAGACAAAAGAAGTCATTCGCCTGTTCGACCGCCTTAAAACCATAAATCATAATAGTCTCTATGCTTTGACAGCTAACAAAAATACAAAACTTGAAACGCTCGCAAAGCAAACATTTATTTTGAGTTGTGAAAAAGAACAAGCTGTCGCCGCCACAAAAAGCGTTGCTGAACAGGCGCTATTCTATCAGGCGCTTTTGGCCGGCGTAAACGGCAAATCCGTAGATAAGAAACTGCCGCAGCTTGCAGATGCATTTAACACAGCTTTGACAATGCAGATAAAACCTGAAATAATAAAGGCAATCGCTAACGCGCATACCATTTATTTCGCAGGCAGAAACGACGGCGTCGCGGAAGAGCTTACCTTAAAAACAAATGAAATCACCCGCAAGAAAAGCGATTTCCTCGAAGGCACTTACGCCGTTCACGGCATTGAAGAAGTAATGACATCGAACGATGTTGTTATTCTGATCGATCCATTCAAAAGCGAATTTGAAAAAATTAAGCAGACTCTCGTCGATGGCGTCGGTTTGAAAGTCGTTGCCGTCAGCGATGAAGAAACAATTTTCCCGACCATCAAAGTTCCGGATATCGGCGAACTTTCAAATTACGTTTATCTTGCCGCTGGCTGGAATATCCTTGTCGAAGTCGGCATCAGCCTGAATATAAATCTCGACAAACCCCAAAGAGCAAGAAAAGTCGGAAATGAGTTCATAAGCTAAATCAATTTTAAAAATTACACATAAAAAGAACCTCGGATTTCCGAGGTTCTTTTTTTATTTACTTCAAACTGACCGATTCAGCGGTTGAGATTGCCACGGCTGTCTGCGGACAGCCTCGCAATGACATACAAACGCCATTTTTGTCATTGCGAGGAACCCTTAGGGGGACGAAGCAATCTCAAACCATAAAGTATAAAGTGTGTTATCATTTATTAAATAATGAGTTATATGAATATCATTATCAAAATCGGTCAGTTTGATTTATTTAAATTGAAATTTCTTTTCGAGCCGGATATCACGAGAAGAACTGCCGATTAGAATTTTAAATTCGCCAGCCTCGGCAATCCAGTTTTTTTCGGATTCGCTATAAAATGCCAGCTTATCTGCATCGATTTCAAATTTAATATTCTTCTTTTCGCCGGGTCTTAGAAATACTTTTGAAAAATCTTTTAGCTCCTTCGAAGGCCTTAGTACTGAACAATCCGGATCGCTGATATAAAGCTGAACAACTTCAGCCCCGCCAACTTTTCCGGTATTTTTAACATCGACTGACGCGATAATTTTTTCACCGAGTTTAATTTGTCCTGATGAAAGCTTAAAATTACTGTATTCAAAATCGGTATAAGATAAACCATGCCCGAAGCAGAATTGCGGAGCAGCATTTTTCGTATCATAATAACGATACCCAACAAGAATATCTTCAA
This sequence comes from Planctomycetota bacterium, assembly GCA_022705345.1. GTDB lineage: Bacteria > Planctomycetota > Phycisphaerae > Sedimentisphaerales > UBA12454 > UBA12454. Next base: position 8,593 of record JAKJEQ010000064.1, read on the forward strand.
TGTAATTAATTTTATTATTGCTGCCCGGATATTCACCCAAGGCATGCGCTGGAGAATCTTCCAGTTTTACAGGGAAAGTAAACGGCAGTTTGCCGGATGGATTAACATCGCCGAACAAAACATCAGCAATCGCAGTTCCGCCTTCCATTCCCGCATACCAGCCCTGCAAAACAGATGGCACCTTATCGATCCATTGATGAACTTCAATAGGAGAACCGGATATTAAAACAACAACTGTCTTGGGATTAGCGGCGGCCACCCGCTTTATCAATTCATCCTGAGAGTAAGGCAGCTTCATATCCGCTCGATCATGTCCTTCATCGTCAAAATTATGATTCAGCCCGCCGAAGATTAAAACCATATCGGATTTTTTCGCCGCCTCTACCGCCTGTTCGATTAACAACTGAACAGGAGCCTCCTTATCGCTCGAATAACCCTGCGAAAAGTTGACTTGAATTTTTCCGTTCAGTTTTTTCTGTAAAGCTTCAATAGGCGTTCTTTCATATAACGCTTTAATCATCGAGCTGCCGCCTTCTATCGCGTGAGTACGTTTGGCATTTTCGCCGATGACAGCGATAGTCTTTATATTTTCAGAAATCGGCAGAAGACTATTATCATTTTTCATAAGAACAACCGCCTCACGGGCAATGCCTAAAGTTGTTTTCTGATGAGCGGGCGTGTTGAATTCTCCTTTTTTTCGATTACTGCCCTCGAGCATATTTGTCTTATGGATTACATAAAGGATCCGCCTGACTTTTTCGTCAACAACGCTCTCGGGAATCGTCCCCTTCTTTAAAGCCGCAAGAAATGGATCGCCAAGCCAGAAAAAACTGTCGCGCTTATTTGTCTGGCGATTTAATGTACCCATTTCTATATCAAGGCCGTTGTACGCCGCTTCATTAGTATCGTACACACCGCCCCAGTCTGAAATCACTGCGCCTTTGAAAGCCCATTGTTTTTTTAGAATCTGATTCAGCAAAAAATCATTATGGCAGCAATGCTGACCTCGAAAAAGATTATACGAACCCATTATCGTCAAAACGCCGGCCTCCTGAACGGCGGCTTTAAAGCCCGGCAGATAAATTTCGTTTAATGCGCGGTCGCTGACGTAAACGTCAACGTTATTGCGATTATTCTCCTGATTATTCAACGCAAAATGTTTTACACACGCGGCAACATCATACTGCTGAACGCCTTTTATATAAGGCACAACCATTTTTGAAATAAGATACGGGTCTTCGCTCATATACTCGAAATTGCGCCCGCAAACTGGAGTTCGAATGATATTTATCCCCGGCCCTAAAATTACATCTTTGCCGCGGAACCTTGATTCGCTTCCGAGCACGCAGCCGAAACGCAAGGCAAGTTGGGGATTCCACGTCGCTGCCAGGGCGGTCAATGTCGGCAGATATGTTGATGCGTCGTCTGTCCGCTCTGCCGAACCGAAATCGTCCGATTTCTGTTCAGGGCGAACGCCATGTGGACCATCTGACATAATCAATTCCGGGATACCAAGCCTCTCGACAGAAGCTGTTGAAAATAAACTGTCGCCGTGCACGAGGCTTACTTTTTCCTCGATTGTCATTTGTTTTAATATGTTATCAATCTTATTCATAACCTGTTTGTCATCGGATGCGATTACGGACGGGATAATTAACAAACTAAGCACAAAAATCATTTTTTTCATAACCACAGCTCCATTATTTAGCAACTGGTTGCTATAATGCTTTAGAATATATCTCATAAATATCAAACAAACGTTTCTTTTGCAAATAAAAATAGCGCAGCGGATTCGAAATGAGTATGTCAGAAATCTCTATCGAGTGTAGATTGCAGTTTATTAAAGCTCAGCGATATCGACGTTTTTGGCGGCGGCGGTTTCGTCCAGTCTGCCTACCGGGGTTGTAACCGGAGCGGCTTTCAATTTATCAGGTTCATTTTCAGCAACTTTTGCCAAATCTATCATTGTCGCAATAAATGTATCAAGCGTCTCCTTGCTCTCGGTCTCGGTCGGCTCGATCATTATCGCTTCCTTGACTATCGTAGGAAAATAAACTGTCGGCGGGTGAAATCCCCTGTCTATCAACCCCTTGGCGATATCTATCGCATGAATCCCATGTGCGATTTGCTTTTCACCGCTGAAAACGCATTCATGCTTGCATGTTTGGCCGAAAGGCAAATCATAATAATCCTTCAATTTCTCCTTTACATAATTTGCGTTCAACACGGCATTCTCGGCGACGGCTTTCAATCCCTCTCTGCCAAGCATTAAAATATAAACATATGCGCGAAGAATAATCGCGAAATTCCCATAGAATGGAGCGATATATCCAATCGATTTCGGTCTGTTATATTCGAGAGCAAAAGTACCATCGTCTCTTTTCACCACAAGCGAAACAGGAAGATAATCAAGCAGTTTCTTTATCACTCCGACAGGCCCTGCGCCGGGTCCCCCGCCGCCGTGAGGAGTAGCGAAAGTTTTATGCAGGTTCAAATGAACGATATCAAAACCGAAATCGCCGGGGCGGGCTTTGCCGACAATCGCGTTAAGATTTGCGCCATCGTAATAACAAAGGCCATCGACTGAATGAATTATATCGCAGATTTCTTTTATATTTTTTTCAAAGATGCCCAATGTGTTCGGGCAAGTCAGCATCAATCCTGCTGTTTCAGAATTAACCATTTTTTTGAGTTCGTTAACGTCCATCATGCCTTGCTTGTCGGATGGGACGGCAAGTACCTTGTAGCCTGCAATGGCTGCGCTTGCGGGGTTCGTACCGTGAGCGCTGTCGGGAATAAGCACAGTGGTTTTTTTATTCTCCTTGTCTCTATGATATGCGGCCATAATCATAATGCCGGTAAGTTCGCCGTGAGCGCCGGCCATCGGCTGCATTGTAAAACCCGCCATCG
>JAKJEQ010000065.1 GCA_022705345.1 Planctomycetota bacterium
GCAGTTACAACCGCCGTCAAACCCTCGTTAACGATGGGATTGAGCGTTATGTTTGTTCTCGTTTGCAGCAACATCGTCGTAAGTCTTATGAGAAACCTGCTCAAGCCCCACCTGCGAATCCTCATGTTCACTCTTACTATAGCAACTTTCGTTACTATCGCGGATTTATACCTTAAGGCTTTCATGCCGCTGATGAGCGAAGTGCTCGGCCCGTATGTGGGCCTGATTATTGTAAACTGCATCATCATCGCACGTGCCGAAGCCTGTGCGAGCAAAAATGGAATATGGGTCAGCACCGTTGACGGCTTCAGCATGGGGCTGGGCTTTACTATCGTACTTTGCATACTCGGGGCAATCAGAGAACTTCTCGCGGGAGGAACGATTTTCGAAATTCCTGTTTTATGGAAAGGCTTCACTCCGTGGGCTGCCATGAGAATGCCGGTCGGCGCTTTTGTTACTCTCGGGCTGATGCTCGGTCTTGTTAATTTTCTTTCAAAAAAATCCGCTCCAAAGGCATAAACTATGGAAACATTTTATCTGATAATAATGGGTTTCTTATCAATCGTAATCGTAAACAATCTTGTGTTCACGAAATTCCTCGGCACATGTCCCTATCTCGGCGTTTCCGGAAGACTCGATATGGCCTTAGGTATGGGATTGGCTGTTACTTTCGTGATTACTATCGCAGGCGTTATGACATGGCTGATCGATCATCTTGTTTTGATGCCTTACAACCTCGAAATCACTCGTTACGTATGCTATATTTTAGTGATTGCAGGCGCAGTGCAGCTTGTTGAAATGTATTTGCGAAAGTTTTTTCCCCCGCTTTATGAAAGTTTCGGAATCTTCCTGCCCCTGATTACTACCAACTGTGCGATTTTAGGCCTTTGCCTTTTTCTGTTCTTCTGGAACGTTAATAATTTTATCGAAGCGACAGTGCTCAGCTTCGGCGCCGGAATCGGTTTTACTCTGGCAATATGCATAATGGCAGGCATCAGGGAACAGATGAATTTTTCCGATGTGCCGGATTGTTTGAAAGGCGCACCGATTACCCTGATTACAGCAGGAATTCTGACTCTTGCATTTATGGGTTTTGCCGGAATGATTAAGTAACATTAAAATGTCATCCTGAGCGACTCCTCCGCAGCTTTAGCGAAGGAGGAAGCGAAGGATCTGGCTTAATAAAATTAAATACCATAATGACAAATATATTTAACCATAATAGGATTACAGATGATATTAGCTGATATTATTACTCTCTGGAACAATTCCTGGCCCGCAGGGCTGACTATGCTGGTGCTCGGCATTGGTTTTTCGATTGTACTTTTAATTGCAGACAAAAAACTTCAGGTCGAAATTGATCCTACAGTCGACCGCATTTATCAGACTCTGCCTCGAATCGACTGCGGCACTTGCGGCTTCGCAGGATGCTCTTCGTACGCAAAAGCAGTCGCTGCCGATCCTCTTCTCATCGGCCGTTGCGCTCCGGGCGGTTCTAACTGCTCTCAAATGATTGCTCAAATTCTTAATCTCCAGGTCAGCGGCGGCGGAGCGCCGAAAAGACCCGTTGTCTTCTGCAGGGCACATAAAGACGATAGAACTTATAACGGCGTTTACGCAGGAATTCAGACATGTACCGCCGCAAATGCGATTGCCAACGTTCAGGCCTGCAAGTTCGGCTGCCTCGGCTTCGGAGACTGCAAAGCTTCATGCAAATTCAGCTCTATCGAAATAATCGATGGGCTGGCAACTATAGATTACAGCAAATGCACCGGCTGCGGAGCCTGCGCAAAAGCCTGCCCCAGAGGCCTTATTGAAATGGTCCCGTTCAATCACGATGTAATGATGACCGTCGCATGCAAGAGCCAGGAAACAGGCAAAGACACCAGAGCGTTTTGCAAAGTTGGCTGTATAGGATGTAAATTATGCGCTAAACAAACAGATGCTTTTAAAGTGGATAACAATCTCGCAAGGTTGGATTACGACAGATACCAGCCAAATGAGCAGTTTGAAACCGCTATGAAAAAATGCCCCACCGGCGTTATCGTCTATCGCGGCAAGGAACAAAAATAAAAACAATAACCAAAATAAAAAACCCTGACTCACATCAGGGTTTTTTTATATCATTTTACAGAAACCTGCAAATTAGCGTTTTAAACATTTGAGAATTCGAATTTTTTTGTTTCGAATTCCGATATTGGGATTTCAGATTTAAGTCGTTATTGGTTACGCGAATCTATAGCAAACGAAGATGCAATATTATTACTCTATTTTAACTCACTATCTGTCTGTCCTGCTACTTTTTTCTGCTTCTCAAGCTTCTTCAGGTCTTTTGGCGCTTTTTTGGGTATTTCAACCTGAACGCCGAGTTTGCCTAACTGACCCGCGACTTCGGGCTGGTAAGGATTAAGCTCGAAAGCCCTGCGAAGATAAACCTCCGCGTGTGAGTTGTCCTGCTTGAGAAGATAAAAATATCCGAGCTGCTTATTGATGACCACCGAGTTGGGGGCAAGCCTGTGCGCCTGCAGATAGCTTGTCAGGGCATAATCATCCATGCCTCTGTCCTGAAACGCCCGGCCGAGCAGTAACGAATTCTTCGCCCCGACGCTTGCCTGCCCGATATACATATCAGCAATAACATCGGCTTTCTGCTTGTCGCCCGTGTCCGCAAGAAGTTTAACTATCGACGCCTGTGCTTCATGGTGAGCAGGGTCGAATGCTAAAGCTTTATTATATTCCCATTCAGCCTTGTCCCACATCCCTTCGCGGTGATACAGCCTGCCAAGTTCGTAATGAGATTTAGCGTCACTATACTTTCTATCTAATTTCTTGAGCAAAACCTGTTTTTGGCGGTCAGACTGACTGGTTAGCTGTTTGTCGTTAACTTTTTCGCCTGTCGCTGATTTTTGTTTGCCGTTGCATCCGCCCAAAACTACGCATATTGCGATTATCGCCAGGACATTGAAAATCGTTTTCATCTCTCAATCCTTTCACTTTTTCCTGTTGACAATTAGTGTAACATATCAAAAACTGATGTCAATCAACATCGGAATATTTTATATTATCGTTAATTTCACAAATATTATAATACACCGGGCTCTATACATCCAGATTTTGCACTTCCAAAGCGTGTTCCTGGATATAAGATCGCCTCTGTTCGACGTCATCGCCCATAAGAATACTGAAAAGCCGGTCCGCTTCGCCCGCGTCATCAAGGGTGACCTTCAGCAGAGTCCTTCTGGACGGGTCCATCGTCGTTTCCCATAGCTGCTCGGCGTTCATTTCCCCAAGTCCTTTGAAACGCTTGATTTCTATCCCTTTGCCCCCGATTTGCCTTACTGCCGATGTAATCTGATCCATCGAGGCGATCTCGTGAACATCCGGACCGTTAACCAGTTTGAATTTGGTCGGTACTGCTTCGCCGGATACTTTTCTCTCGGCCTTAAGGAGGAAATCTTTGAAATCAAGCCCGAATTTTTCTTGTAATTTCTGGTTTATCTCGTTGGCACGGGTAACTTCATGCATTTCTTCGGCCGAAACTTTCTCGCTACCCTCAGACTGCTTGTCGCCTGCGATTGTGTCGATTTCCGCCCTGCGTTTGGCGTATTCGCTCTCTTCATAGTAAAACTCCGTCTGCCCGTCGAAGCGAATATGATATTTCGGCAGTCTTCCGTCAGCATAATGCGATTCTATAAACGATTTGAACATTATTCCGCGTCTTTCGAGAACAGAAATATTTCTCTCAAGCTCTGCAAGAAGTTTAATCAGGTCTCTTAACTGGTCGCCGACGATTTTTTTCTGGCCTGATGGTTCACTTATGAAAAGTTCCGTCCCTTCCAGGCCGCGAATTACCATCCTTCGGCGCATTTCCTGTTCCGTGAGAACATATTCGCCGCCCTTTTTGCCCTTGATCTGAACTTCATACAATGGCGGCTGCGCTATGTAAACCGCCTCATTGTCAAAAAGCTGCGGCATCTGCCTGAACAAAAACGTCAGCAGCAGCGTCCTGATATGCGCACCGTCGACATCGGCATCTGTCATAAGCACGATTTTACCGTAACGCCGTTTGCTGAAATCAAAATCGTCTGTTCCGATTCCCGTTCCCAGCGCGCTGATAATCGTCCGTATTTCTTCATGAGCCAGCATTTTGTCTATCCTGGCCTTTTCTACATTCAGAATTTTACCCCTAAGCGGCAAGATCGCCTGGATGTTCCTGTCTCTGCCGCCCTTGGCTGATCCGCCTGCCGAATCGCCCTCGACAAGGAAAAGCTCGGTCGTCTCGACTTCCCTGCTCGAACAATCCCACAGCTTGCCCGGCAACCCGCCGCTGCTAAGAGCCCCTTTGCGTCTCGTCAGCTCGCGCGCCTTTCTTGCTGCTTCTCGCGCCGCCGCCGCCTGGATTGCCTTGGTCAAAACTCTTTTGGCCTGGGCAGGATTTTCTTCAAGATAATTTCCAAGCTGTTCATTTACGGTTGTTTCAACAAACGTCGCCACTTCCGGATTGCTCAATCTCACCTTCGTCTGCGCCTCGAAGTGCGGATCCGGCAGCTTTACAGAAATTACCGCCGTCAGCCCTTCGCGAACATCGTCGCCGCTCGGCGCCTGTCCGCTCTTAAGCAGATTCGCCTTCCGGGCGTAGGCGTTCATAGTTCTTGTCAACGCAGTCCTGAAACCGCTTAAGTGCGTCCCGCCGTCAATGTTCCTGATGTTATTCGCGAACGCAAGAGTGTTTTCCATATAACTGGTGTTATACTGCATTGCTACTTCGCAAATCATTTTAGACTCGGGATCGTCCTTTGAAAAATAAATAACATCCGAATGAAGGCTTTCTTTGCCTTCGTTAAGGTGCTTTACAAACTCTTTCAGGCCGTCAACGAAATGAAAAACGTCTTTCTTGTTGTTGCGGTCGTCCATAAAGGTGATTTTTACGCCTGCGTTGAGATACGCAACTTCGCGGATCCTTTTCTGCAAGGTATCGTAATCAAAGGTTATATCTCCGAAAATTTCCTCATCTGGCAGAAATCGCACAAGCGTGCCCTGCTTGCTGATTGGCCCGATTTCCTTAACTGGTCCGCGTGCGCTTCCGCGCTCGCATTCGAAATGATAATGCTTGCCGTCCCGGAAAACTTCTGCTTCGAGCCATTCGCTCAGCGCATTAACAACGCTGACGCCTACGCCGTGCAAACCGCCTGATACTTTATATGCGTCATGGTCAAATTTCCCGCCCGCGTGCAGAGTCGTCAGTACTACTTCAAGCGCGCTTTTTCCCGCGTCCTTGTGCATATCGACAGGAATACCTCCGCCGTTGTCCTCTACAGAACAGCTCCCGTCAACATGAATGCGCACGATTATCGAATCGCAACGTCCCGCCATCGCTTCATCGATGGAATTGTCAAGAACTTCATAAACCAGATGATGAAGCCCGCTCTGCTGACGGCTGCCTATATACATTTCAGGCCTTTTCCTTACCGCTTCAAGGCCCGATAGAATCTTGATACTGCTCGCATCGTAACTATGTGCTTTTACTTCTTGTTTTTCTGTGTCCACTTATTTTTTACCTTTTAAAAAATTATCACAACATAAAAATTGGCATTGCGAGGACGTTAACCACGCGCTGGCCGGCGAAGCAATCTCATTTCTTCGCGATATTTTAGGTTGCCTTGCTTTACTTCGCTATCAACTTTATTTCTTTAATCTTCGACGAAGGATACTCTTCCTGCAAAATTTTCAATATCTCGCCGGTCATATTCCGCAGATGAAACATATAAGGCCCCGGCTTTACCCTGATCTTTAATACGCCTGATCTGATAGACTCGCAACTGCAATGCTGCATTATTTCCTCACCAACGACCCGGCCGAGTATATTTATTACGTTCGTATTTTTCTTCGAGTTTTTAGTAACTCTGCTCAGCCAGTTACAAATATCCTGACCGATCGGCTTCTGCTCTGCCGGCCGGCCGGCAAGTATTCTCTTATTTGCCTGTTCAAGTATAAAATTTTCCAATTAAATCGCCCTGCAAGCTCACCACTATTCGTCATTTCGACCGAAGTCCTGCGTAGCCTTGGCGAAGCAGGACGAAGCGGAGAAATCTTTTAAAATCATCTGCGAAGTTTACCCGCCTCTGACGGGCAGATTCCTTAATTTTCTACGACAGGCTCACCGGCATAACGATATAAAGATAATTCGTCCCGCACTTGATAAGCCCCGGCCTGTCGGACTGTCCGAGCTGTAATTCGAACGAATCTTCACGAATGACCCGAAGCACATCAACGAGAAACTGCGGATTGAAACCGATTTCCATCGGCTCACCCTTATAATCCACTTCCATCCCGATTTCCGCGTCGCCCATTTCCGGCGCCCTGCTCGTAAACACAAGCGACTTTTTACCCAGAGCCAGCTTCACGCCCTTGGAATCTTCATTCGTCAAAAGAGCCGCCCTCTTTACCGCGCTCAGAGTCGCCGCCGTATTAAGCTGAACTTTATTCTTATAGTCCGCTGGGATGATATCTTCATATTTCGGGAAAGTACCTTCAACAAGGTTTGTGCTTATCACAACTTTTCCGCAAGAGAAAATCGCCTTGCTGTCCGCAAATCGCACCGCGATTTTATCCTTTTCACCGGCCCCTACTTTATCCAGCAGAGCCATCGCTTTGGCCGGTATTATATACTTCTCGCCTTCTATCTTTTTATCGATTTCAGTGTTAAGACCTAATTTATACTTCGCAAGCCTCCTTCCGTCTGTGCCTACAAGCGTTAATTTTTTGCCCGACGGCTCCCAGAGAATACCGCTCAATGCGTACCGCGTATTTTCCTTGGCTGTCGCGAAAAGACAATGCTCAAGCGCCTCCTGCATCTTTACCAAATCCGCCTCAATCTGCCCCGCCCCGTCAAACCCCGGAACCTGCGGATACTGCTCTGGCTGATGCCCGTAAATCGTAAAGTTACTGTCGCTGCCTTTGATCTTGCACGTCGCCTCGACTACTTCCATCACAAGCACCTCGTCCACGCTTTCGCGAACGATCGCCGCAAGACGCTCGGCCGGCACAACCGCCTGACCTTCCGTCTCGACCTCTGCCTGTGATATCATGCACGTAATACCTATCTCAAAATCCGTCGCGCTGATACATACTTTCTCCTTGTCCGCCTGTATCTTCAATCCCTGCAAAATCGGCTTCGTTGTTCTGGCCGGAACTACTGTGGTTACAAGACCCAATGCCTCGGAAAGAGCTGCCCTGTTAAACTTTACTTTCATTGTCCTTACCTCTATAAAATTATTTTTCTTCCATAAATTTAGCTCGCTATTTTACACCAAATATAATCATTTAGCAAAAAGTTTTATTCAATATTAAGCATATCTTCCCACTTAATTTTCAAGCTTTCCCCTATAAGATTTCTAATATAATATATTAAATTATTATCAGTAGTATTATAGGGATAAGTTTTGTTACTAAATAACCTGCCTGCCTATGTAAGATACCACTTCAAAAGAACTTATGAAAACTTTTATGCCGCTGCCCCGTGTGGACAGCCTGTTAGATTCGCTGTTAGCTTATCAGTACTGAAAAACCACTTTTGTTTATGGGACCCCGCCGACTTGATTACCTAACAGAACCCGATCTTAATATCACAGGTTATGCACATTAAAATAACAGGCAAAATTTACAAATTTTCGTTCGCCTCGATCATCCTTTTCGCCTTTTGCAGTACTGATTTCCGCAAAACTCCCGGCGAAAGCACCCTCACCTGGTCGCCGTAGCCAAGCACCCACCAGCTTATCTCCGACACCCCGTCAACACGAAAATTCAGGATTACAGTACCGTCGGGATTCCATTGTACTCGCTGAGTACTGTGCCATTGCACCTCAGCCACATTTTTCGCCACTTTCTGCGAAAACTCAAGCTTCACATCATAAAGCCTCCCCTCCGGAATCAGAGACCACGCCCGGCCGAGATACTCCTCAATGTCAAAATTATCGCCCTCCGTAAAACATTTCTCAAGCACCTCGATTGTGCCGATTCTCCCAATATTAAACGTGCGAACTGAATCATGAAGCCTCGAAAAACCTACTAAATACCACGCCCGCTTCTTATAAAGCAAATGGTAAGGATGCACCGTCGTCGAGATATCCCTTTGCTCAAATAAAGATGAATAAGCAAATTTAATTATCCGCTTTTTCACTATCGCCCGCTGAATGGTCCGATAAATGCTGTCGAATTCCTTCACCTGCGAGTGCTGCTCGGCAAACATCGTAATCTTTGCCAGCGAACTTTGACAATATTGCCGAATATCCGTCGGCAGATGGTTCTCAATCTTCATTCCGGCAAGCAAAACCGAATTTTTGTACGGCACAGGCAGCGTATTCCTCGTCTTATGCACAACTATCAAAAGACTTAAGGCCTCCTGAAGGCTCAAATCTATCGGCGGAAGAAAAAACTTCGGGTCGATTTGATAGCACCCGTTTTTGCTGTCATACCTGTAAGGAACCCCTATCGCGCCAAGCTCCTTCAAATCCCGGAAAACCGTCCGCTTGCTGACGTTCAGTAATTTTTCAAGATCGCCCGGCGAATATTTCTCTCCCGATTGCAGCGTCGTCAAAATATTGACCAGCCTGCTCACTCGACCATGTTTCATCTTTGTCCTCGCAAAAACTGCCGCTCTTTATTAAAAATTTACCAGAAATTTTTTCTTTTTCAACTTTATTAAATTCTCTTTTACTTTGCAGTCTCGTAGTTATAATTTTACCCATTGTGAAAAATTTTTATTCCATGGATTTGAGGTATATTATGAAAAGGATTTTACTCGTAGCCCAACTCATACTGATTGCGTTCTTTGCCGCAAGCTGCCAGAAAGCAAAACAAATTGAACCGGTCAAACAGGAAACAAATTATGACCGTCCGCTTCCCCCCGGCCAGCTCGCCCTGCGCAAAATCACAAACCCCGCCGATATCCCCGATTTCACTTTCGCAAGCTACGACCTGCTGAATCTCAAATCGGCAATCGAAAAAAGTCTTAACTATATGAAGAAACCCTCAAGCAAACAATTCTATCCCTACGGCGACATCACGCACGACCACGCCATCGCAAGCCTGCAGGAATTTAAGGAAATGATCGAAGCTGGCCTCTACGGCGAAAAACTTAACGCCGCTATCCGCGAAAAATTCGATGTCTACATCTCCGTCGGCTGCGACGACAGGGGAACCGTTCTCTTCACCGGCTATTACACCCCAATCTTCGACGGCTCATTGACCCAAACAGAAAGATTTAAATATCCTCTCTATAAAATGCCCGCCGACCTCGTCAAAGCACCCAACGGCGAAATACTCGGCAGAAAAACCGCTGCAGGATTTGAACCTTACCCATCAAGAGAGGAAATCGAAAGCTCTAATATGCTCGCAGGAACGGAACTCATCTGGCTCGGAGACCCCTTCGAAGTTTACATCGCGCACGTCCAGGGCTCCGCCAAAATCAGATTGCCCGATGGCTCACTCACAGGCGTCGGCTACACCGCAAGCAACGGCGCTGAATACAAAAGCGTCTCCAAAGCAATGCTCGAACAAGGCAAAATGGGAGGCCAGAAACTCTCGCTCGCAGCTATGATTGAATATTTCAAGCAGTACCCCGAAGAAGTAAAGGATTATACAAAAATGAACCCGCGCTTCGTCTTCTTCCAGATTGAACAAGGCGAACCTCACGGCAGCATCAACGAAGAAGTGACGCCCTACAGAACCATCGCAACAGACAAAACGATTTTCCCGCCCGCATGCCTTGCCTATCTGGCGACTGTGCTTCCCGTTGAAAGAGGCGGCGTTATAGCCGACAGACAATATACTGGCTTTGCGCTCGACCAGGACACCGGCGGCGCCATCCGCGCACCCGGCCGATGTGACGTCTATATGGGCCAGGGCGACAGGGCCGGTAACCTCGCCGGCCGTACCTATCAGGAAGGAAAATTATATTATCTGTTCCTGAAATAAAAAAAATGTCTCAATATTTTGTAGGGGCGAACCTGTGTGTTCGCCCTTTTTTTTCTGATGACGGGGTTTTCTTTCTGTTCCCCAAATCATTCACAACTTCTCCGAGCCCGGAGCGTAAGCGATGGGTATTTTTCTTGGAGGTTATTTTTTTTCTGAATCGCGCATTTGTCATCCTGAGCGAAGCCGAAGGATCTGGCCATATTATTAAATCAACACAGAAAATTATCACTTACCCAAACCATTTCATAACAAATCCGAGCCGCGACAGTTATGGAGCGGGTAATTTTAACGGTATTTACATATCCCTCGAATATCTCACCCTGCTCATATCTTCGCTTTCTTTCGGCTTGCGAAATACGAACAAATGTTCATGCATTATTAAATAAAATTTATTGTTCTTCGATTGCTGCACCCATCTGCCCGTCGATGAACAGTTATGCTGAACCTTGACAATATCTTCTCTCAGAACAAACCCCGCTTTCAAAAATCGCTTCATCACATTATACGCCAGCGGAACAAAATGCCTGCTCCTCCTCGTATCGCCTATCAGTATCGCGCAGTATCTGTCCGGCCGCAAAACCCTGTAAAGTTCCTTCGCGATTTTCTCAATTTCATCGCAGAACATCGGCAAACTCCCGATATGTGAAATATCCCCTTCTAATTTTTCGGAATATTTTATAATGTTCATATATGGCGGATGAGTAAGAACCAAATCAATGCTGTCATTTTTTATGAATGATAAATTTCTCGCGTCGCCTGTTTTTATTGTTTGATTGCTCACAGGATGATGATTGAATTTCAATGCCTCTTTCGTAATCTCAACGGCCTTGGGATTTATATCGATTCCGATTGCGTTCCTGACAAGCAGTTTCGCTTCGATAATAGTCGTCCCGCCGCCAACCATCGGGTCAAGAATCGTTTCGCCTTTTTCCGAATACATTTCAATTACATTGCGTGCAATCTGCGGCGCAAAATTCCCCCGATACGTTGGCTTGTGCGTCGCCCAAGTCCCCCTCTCGGGAAACGACCACACCGTTGTCGATTCATTTTCAAAACGAAATAGCATTTCTGTTCCTTGAGCTGCTATAATGGTGATAGACATTGCCTAAGTCCTTCAAATATAAGGAATTAAAACACGATCTTAAAGATCGCCTTTGTCTTTCGGGATCGTAGATCGATTTGAGGAAATGATCAAGTGAAATATAAAAAAATTATAAAATTTTTTTTACGTTTCTATATCGGTTAGCCCTGCCATCACCATGGCAGGGTTCGTCTGTTAATAGTTGTTTAGCCGTTGCCGGTACGGCAACGAATTTCTTTTTTTTAGAAATTCGAGCTTGCCCCGTAAGATTTCTTTAAAGGTTTGAAAATACCAATATGGTTTTGGAAAAATTTGCCATCATTTTATGATTGTGATTCTTGAAGAAATCTTATGGGGTCATCTCTGAAAGCGTGTTGCCTGTCAATTAAAAATTCGTTTTATTATACATTTTTAAATTTTTCCCAATTTTTCA
>JAKJEQ010000066.1:0-324 GCA_022705345.1 Planctomycetota bacterium
CACGGGCATTTTGAACGCTTCGCTGTCTTTTGATGGGTCTATGCGGCCAAGGCCGAAGAATTTTTTGCTATCAAGACCGAGTTTCGGATAATAATCACTGAAATATTTGTTCATCAGCTCCGGACTGAATTCATCGTTGCCGGCTTTGACCGGGGTGTGAATTGTGAAAACGTTGCAGGCTTTTGTAGCTTCAAGAGCCTGGTCGAAATCCAGACCTTTCGTCGTGCAAAGATGTCTTATTCTCTCAAGAGCCATAAACGCGGCGTGTCCTTCGTTCATGTGGCATACCGAAGGTTCGAGTCCGACTGCCAGAAGCGCCTTGTA
>JAKJEQ010000066.1:334-11225 GCA_022705345.1 Planctomycetota bacterium
GCTCGAGGGAAAGGAATGCAGAATGGCCTTCGTTCATGTGATAGACGGTCGGATGAATGTCCAGGGCCTCGAGCATGCGATGGCCGCCGATTCCAAGCAGGATTTCCTGCTGAATTCTCATTTCGTTGTCGCCCGCGTAAAGCGCCGATGTCAAAAGGCGATCTCGTTCTGAATTTGCGGGAATATTGGTATCGAGCAAAAAGAGCCGTACCTTACCTACAGAAACTTTCCAAATCTGAGCGATAAGCTGACGCGCAGGGAAAGCTATCTTTATCGTGAGCGGATTTTCGCTTTTCTTGCGGACCAGTTCGGCGGGAATATTGTAGAAATCATTATCTTCATAACGTTCCTGCTGCCAGCCGTCAGCATTGAGGTATTGTCTGAAATAACCCTTCTGATACATAAGGCCGACACCAACAAGCGGCAGGCCGAGATCGGAAGCGCTTTTAAGGTGGTCGCCGGCGAGAATACCGAGACCGCCTGAATAAATCGGCAATGATTCGTGAATGCCGAATTCAAAACTGAAATATGCAATCACCGGTTTGCGGCCATGCGTCCAGTCTTTGTCGAACCAGCCCGGCGAAGCAAGGTAATGATTCAATTTTTCCTGTGCCTGTTTGAGCTGGTATATATACCCCTGCATTGTGGCAAGATCGTTGAGACGGTTTTGACTGACAGAGCCGAGAAGCTTTACAGGGTTGTGTCCGCACTGCTCCCACTTTTCCGGATCGATCTGACGAAACAGCTCAATAAATTCATAGTTCCATGACCAAAACATATTCTTGGCAATGTCGCGAAGACCCGATAAAGACTCCGGCAGTGCCGGTAATACTGTGAAATTACGTATTTTTTGCATATATTTTAAGTTCCTTCCGTTCCTTTATCGGCTTTTTGCGGTAAACCTTTAACAATTCGGAAGTTTAAAAATATAATAAACGAAATGTTGGGTGTAAGGATGTTAAATACGAAAAGAAAGGGCGTCCATTATCGGACGCCCTGTAGCTGCAGGACAGATTTCATTTGAGGAATTTCGAAACAAAGGGAGATGTTTCGCCCCTTCGGAGGAAATGACCTGAGGGGCCTTCACCAAGGAATTCTGAAAACCAGGATTCATGTTCAATTTCTTCATTTAGAATCGCCAGAGCCAAATCATATGTTCTGTGGTCTTTTCCAGCGGTCATATTGCAAATTTCAGTATAACCTCGTACTGCGCAGCGTTCAGCCTCGACAAGGACTTTGAGGATCGCTTCGACATCATTTGAATTGCTCGGCAGCCTTGCAGGAGGACAAGCAGACATATCATGAAAATCCTTCATATTGTCGGGAAGTTTTCCGCCAAGTTCATAAATACGGGGCATGAGTGCTTCAAAGTGATTGCGATCTTCAATTCTCGCCGTTTCAGCAATTTCCTTAATTCCTTCGCCTTTTAATCCAATGAGGTTCGCACGAAGAATAGTATAATAATAATAAGTTGTCAGTTCTGCAGCTGCGTTTCTAATCAGAAGCGTCAATAATCTGTCGAAGTCAATTCCGGTTTTTTTTACCATCTCGATTGCTACTTGTGCCATTTCAGTTTCTCCTTTAAAAAAAATTTAGTTATACATTTCCGAATATTTACTAAATAATAAGTTTTACTATTTATAGAAAAAAAATTTTTCCGTCATTTTTTTGCGCATTCCTTACACAATCCTTCCAGTATAACTTTTATATTGTTTACCACAAAACTCTTTTCCACTGATTTAGGGATTCTCAAGTTATTGAAAGTTGTATCCTGAAAATCCACTATGCTATTGCACTTGAGGCATCTCAAATGGTGATGGCGGC
The DNA here is from genome assembly GCA_022705345.1 of Planctomycetota bacterium. Lineage (GTDB taxonomy): Bacteria > Planctomycetota > Phycisphaerae > Sedimentisphaerales > UBA12454 > UBA12454. The sequence continues at coordinate 2,159 of JAKJEQ010000066.1, forward strand.
CGGTATTCGGATCATATCTTTTTGCCTCTCCATATCCTTCGACCTGATTGATAACTCCAATATCCGCAAAAGTAGAAAGGGTTCTGTAAACGGTATCCAGTGATATGTCTGGAAATTTTTTATGCACCCTCTCAAAAATATCCTCACAACCAGGATGATCCTTGGCTTTAACGAGCTCTTGATATATCGTAACCCTTTGGGGCGTCATCTTCAGATTATGCTTTTTACATTTAGCTCTGAATTCACTCATCAATTCAAATTGTGCAGAGTTACTTATCATATAAATTACTCAAACTGACCGATTCAGCGGTTGAGATTGCCGCGGCTGTCTGCGGACAGCCTCGCAATGACGTACAAACGACATTTTTGTCATTGCGAGAAGTCCCGTTTCGGGACGACGAAGCAATCTCAAACTATAAATAATAAAGTGTGTTATCATTTAGTAAATAATGAGTTATAGAAGTATCATTATCAAAATCGGTCAGTTTGAATAATTATTATATAAGAATTATTCTTAATTGCAAGAACAAAAAATAAAAAAATTACATATACGCCGTAAGACCTGTACAATCAAAGATTTATAGTTTATTTCTTATACAAATATTCACTGCCCGAGTTACGAACTTCATAATTTGTATTCAGATTATTAAGGACATAGAGCAATTTACCCGCGCTAAGCTGATTGAACTTGCTGCCGGCCTGCGCTTTGTTCAGGAATTCCATTGCCAAATCTAATTTCTGCACGCCAAGAAGCTGGTAACCAGCCAGTAATTGCAAATCCGGATTATCGGTAGCTTTGCTTACAAGCTGATCAATCTGTTTCATCAGAATGCTGTCATCTGTATACAAACCCCTGGGATAAAAAACCCATTCCCTGCCGACCGGCTGACGGTCAATTATGTTTCTAAGCTGGCGAGCGGCTTTATCGTATTCGCCTTGCGCGAAAATCGCCTGCACATAAGCGAACGGCAGAATTATATCTTCAGGTTCGCTGCTCTTTGCCTGGTAGAAAAAGATTTCCGCCTGCCTATAATTGCCCGCTGCAAAAGCGCCTACGCCCTTTTCGAAATACTGGTCAGCAGAAGTTTTATCTTCCGGGCTTGTAACCATTGCGAAAGGTTCGTTCTCGCTGCCGTAGTATGTGTATGGATTGTCATTGTCATATTTGCTGCCGATGGGAGGATATGCTTCATCGGGTTTATAGGGAGTACTTGCCACCATGTACCAGAAATAAGGATACGTGCCGTAATCATAATAGCGGTAATCGTTGTACCCCGGCCAATAACCATTCAGGCTTACGAAAATATATCTTTTCGGAAAGTGCCAGTTAGTTGGATAACTTTCATAAGTTTCTTTTGAATCATATCTGTCATAGTAACTTGAGCCATAATAGCTCGAACCATAATAGCTTGATCCGTAATATCCTGAGCCGTAATAGCCATATCCATAAAAGCCGGGAGAATACCAATAATTCGGCCAGCCGGAAAGTCTGGGATAATACGGGTAATAACGGTTATTATAATAAGGATATTTTCCAAATCGATTGAACCTGTTGTAGTAAAATGGACTATCTTTTCTAAAACGATGATCGTACCGTGCAAGAGGATACCTGCGATAACGATAATCGTAGTTTCTATTGTGATCATATCGATAATTCAAATATGATTTCGAACGGTAATCATGGCCGGAAACGCGCGGATCCGTCAGAACGGCCGGCGGGCGGTATGTTCTATACTGCGGAATATTTTTATACACCGGCTTTTCCTGACCATTGAAACGCCATGCATTCGGAGAAATTGTGTCGGCATAAGGGCGTCTTGGCTGAGAAGGCTTATAATAGGTATAACCGCGGAAAGAATCTTTTTTGAAGTTTTTATCAAAACGGCGATTGTCGAATTTTCGTGTCGAACCAAAGTCTTTTCGCGAATCAAAACCGCGTCTCGAATCAAAGCTCTTACGTGTATCGAATGAACCTCGGGAAGACGAGCTGCGGAAAAATTGACGAGACGTTCCTGAACCGCCTCTAACTGACGAGCCGCCTCTTGAACCTCTGCTTGTGCTGCCGCGTGCGGCAAACGAAAGATCGAAAAACAACAATACAGCTAATAAAAATACCGATATGAAAAACAACTTGCGCCTGAGTTTTCTCATAATAACCTCCTTTTATATCTATGGTGCAAAGTCATGATGAATGGTAACCCTTAATATTTATACTTTGTGAAAAGTTATAGTGTTTATGTTAATTTGTGCAAATTGAAAATAAAGAAGGGAAAATATCTAAAAAAAATCGAGCAATTGCTGAATGAAAGGCTTTTTGTCGAAGGCGTTATCAAATTCGGCTCTTTTTTTTACGGGCCTTTGAGGTAGAGTTCCCCAACTTCTTCGAAAAAAGCCGCACACTAAATTGTGCAATTGCTCGATTCAATATATTATACTCTCGAGGCATTAAGAATGTTTGAGTTAATTCTATGAAAAATCAATAGGGGAAAATATTACCATGCGCATAAAAAAAGGCCTGCGAACAGACCTTTTTTAAAGTGGGCACCTCCACCTGTGCCGATGGAAGGCTATTTAAAGAACCCAGTATTTTAAAGTGGTAAATCAGCTTCAAGCGTTCGAAAGTCCCGTCAAGCAGGCTTTTTCGAGCCGGCAGGTTCTGATTCCCTAAAATATGGGTATCGGTTCTTCAAATATCTACCATCCTGTCGTACACCGCAGGGGAAACCTACTAATATTATTATATCGGATTATTGAACAAAGTTCAATCAATTTCTGTAATGAAAATGAATTCCCTATTACAAAAAAAGTAAAAAGTGGATTTATGTAATTGATTTTGATATACTGATTTGATTATTCTAAGATATTCCGTTCTTTCAAAAATGAAAATTCAGTTTGAATTTTTCCGCTTCGAATTAGTTCAGAAATATTTCGAGGGGGCGAAAGGCTTCGACCGGATGGGTAGAGAAGCAGGTTGCATGTCCAGGATGTCGGTTGGCCTGGCTAATCATCCGACACAAATTTAATTGGCAACTACCAATTAAGAATGGCTGCTTAATTTAAGCACCCGTCCAGCGAGACATCTCCCGCGTGTTTCGCATGGGCGTCAACTAGCGGGATCGCCGCAAAGGGCCGTTTGTCCTGATGCAGTTAAAAACCAACAAACTGGCCGAGCTGAAAGCCTGTTGATCGGCGTTCAGCGAAGCGAGATACAAATGATTAACTAAACATGTAGATGCCTGTTTTGAAACATTTCGGGACGCGGGTTCGAATCCCGCCGCCTCCAGTCTTCATTTGGAACAAGAAGACTGCCGCATTCGTTTTAGCCCGACAGAGCAACAACATATTCACTATTTACCGAATGGAGTAATCATTGTCTTGAGAAAGAAGACAAACATGTATAGCCCTCGAGTGCGCGACTTTCACTTCGTTAATGCCGTAAAGAGATCATACAACTCAACTCGTTTTATTCGAGATACTTAAGATGCCTTTGAAATAACGCGTCCGGCTGTTATACGGCTTCAGGCAGATGGTTCCAATCCGTAGTATAATGTTTTGAGCGTTTTTTGAATTTCACTCGCCACGGCTGTCTTATGCCTTCGGCAGCCCAGAAAATACCGGGGGCGGTGCTGCTGTTTATTTTATCGATTACCTCCATCAGCCGTTTTGTTTTCTGTCTGTCGCGGGTATCGAATAAATTCTGCTGGATATTGTCTTGCTGAACAAGGCCGTTTAAAACTATTCCGCATTTTTTAAATTTGCAGCCTTTGCGATATAATTTTTCAACACACAATTGAGCGGAACTGATAAGTTCGGTTGTATTTGTCGTAGGAGTTTGAAATTCGACTGTCTGGGAATTGTAGTAAGCGTTTTTAATGAACATGCTTGTTATGACATAAACGGTCAGCAGACTTGCGGCAAAATTTTCTTCTCTCAGCTTCTCCCCTGCCCGTGCGGCATAATTCGCGGCGGCTTCTTTTAATTGTTCGAGCGATTCGACCGGCCGGCCGAACATACGTGAGACGGCTAATGATTTTTTTGCGGGCGGGTTCTGCTCGAGGTCATAGCAGCAGGCACCCTGCAATTCGCAAACAACTCGTGCATATACAACGCCGAATTTGTCCCTTACCATTTCAGCGTCGGCCCTGCTTAAATCAAGCGCGGTATTGATGCCGAGATGTTTTAATTTTGCGGCAGTTCGCGAGCCGATTCCCCAGATTTTTTCGGCGGGCACCTGTGCCAACACTTTATCCATGTAAGGCGAATCGGTCAAATCAAGAACCCCTTTCGCCTTTTCGCTGCGCTTGGCAATATAGTTTGCGATTTTGGCCAGAGTTTTGGTTTTTGCGATTCCAATCGAAACAGGAACGCCTGTCCACTGTTTGACGGTATTTCGAATTTTCTGACTATAGTCCGTAAGCGAACCTTTGATACCGGCCAAATCCAGAAACGCCTCATCGATGGAATACACTTCCATTTCCGGCGTGAACGTCGACAGAGTTTCCATAATCCTGTCAGACATATCGGCATACAGGGTATAGTTTGACGAGAAGACCGTAATATCGTGCTTCTTAATCAAATCCTCGATTTCAAAAACGGCTGCTCCCATTCTTATTCCGAGCGATTTTACTTCGTTCGAACGAGCGACTACAATGCCGTCGTTATTAGATAACACAATTATAGGTTTGTTTGCTATTTTTGGATTAAAAACTCGTTCACAGGATGCGTAAAAATTATTGCAATCGACAAGGGCGAAAACGCGGCTCATAATTTATGTATCACGTTTGTGACTACACCCCAAATCTCGAACTGCATTTCCTCATTAATTTCCTGAGCGGAATAATTTTTGTTCTCAGGCTGCAAGGTGATTTTGCCTTTGCGTATCCTGATTCTTTTTACCGTTAATTCGCCGTTTAAAGCCGCTATAACTATGTTTTTGTCCTTTGGTTCGATGCTGCGGTCAACAATAAGCAAATCTTCATGATGTATGCCGGCGTCAATCATCGAATCCCCGCTGACACGGACAAAATAAGTCGCGGCGGAATTTTTTACCAGGTACTTATTCAAATCAAGCTTGTTTTCTTCGTAATCGGCCGCAGGAGAAGGAAAACCCGCCGAAACTTTTGCCCCAAAAATCGGGAATTCACGTTGAGATGACATATCCGGTGTATAGATTATTTTAACTTTTGTCTTCATATAAGGATTATACCGCTATTCGAACGCAATTTAATTCAAAACGTTAAATGATGCAATTTTTTTTTCAATCTTGCATTTCCAAAAGATTTCTGATATAATCTATTCAGTTGCATATAAATTCTGCGAAGGAGGAAGGAATGATTGCACAAAATCACCAGGCAGGAATAAGGATATTTATTTTCATTGTGGCCGCGTTTGCTGTTTGTTCATACGGCGGCGAATATTTCATCTCAACCTCAGGCAATGACAATAACGATGGGACAATAGATTATCCTTTCGCGACGATTACCAAGGCCATTACCATCGCTTCTGCCGGAGACACGATTTATCTGCGAGGGGGAAATTATCCGCTCAGCGCAACTATTACGATTTCAAAAAGCGGAGCCGCAGGCACAATGTATTATCTTTTGGCATATCCGGGCGACGCAAGACCGGTGCTTGATTTTTCTTCTATGCCTGAAGCCGGCGCAAACAGAGGCATAAGATTAAGCTCAAGCTACTGGTATATCAAGGGACTCGATATTTACGGCGCAGGCGACAACGGTATGAATATAAGCGGCTCATACAATGTTATCGAATTTTGCAGATTCTATGAAAATCACGACACAGGACTGCAAATCGGCGGCGGAGGTTCATACAATCAAATCATAAACTGCGATTCATATTATAATGCTGATTCTTCGCTGGAAAACGCCGATGGTTTTGCGCCGAAACTCGATATCGGCACAGGAAATTATTTTTACGGATGCAGAGCCTGGCAGAATCTCGATGATGGTTATGACGGGTATTTAAGGCCTGCTGACGGTATTTTGACAACATACGAAAATTGCTGGGCTTTTAAAAACGGCTATCTCAAAAACGGTTCCGCAGGCAAAGGAGACGGCAATGGTTTTAAAATGGGCGGAAGCGATAATAAAACTCTCAGGCATAATGTTATACTAATCAATTGTCTTGCTTTTCAAAATCTATATAAAGGTTTTGACCAGAACAGCAATAAAGGTTCGATGACGCTTTATAACTGCTCTGCATTTAATAATGGAACTTACAATTACAGCATCACAACGACTCTGGCAAGCGGAGAAACAGCAAGACTTACCAACTGCTTATTTTACAGCGGCTCTAATAATCTGGGCAGTTTCGTTGTGCAAACAACAAATAGCTGGCAGAGTCCGTTTTCCGTCAGCAGCGGAGATTTTGTGAGTATAGATCCATTGGCGGCTTACGGGCCGCGGCAAGCAGATGGCAGTTTGCCTGAAATTACTTTTATGCATCTTGCCGCTGGAAGCGACCTTATCGACGGAGGAACTGATGTAGGGCTGCCTTTTAACGAAACCGCACCTGACCTGGGATGTTTTGAATACGGCGTGACCGATCCTCCGCCGGCAGCGCCGACGGGACTTTCAGCTCAGGCCGGCGACCAAATCGTAATTCTCGAATGGGATGAGAACACTGAAATAGATATTACAGGTTATAATATTTATCGCTCGACAACTTCGGACAGCGGACACGAAAAATTAAACAGTGTTCTTTTGAGCACTCCAAACTATATTGACTACACGGTTATAAATGCAACGCCCTACTATTACGTTGTTACCGCTGCGGATACTTCTTTTAACGAATCAGATTTTTCGGATGAAGTCGCCGCAACTCCTGCGATATACGGCGATTTCATAATTAACGGCAATGTCGAAATTGACGATCTTGCGTATTTGTGCGATAGATGGCTTATAGAAGATTGCCAGGAAAAAGCAAATCTTGGCATCGATTGCAGAATAAACCTTTATGAATTTTCCGTCTTCGCAAATAATTGGATGATAATGCCTGATATACCCGTGACAACAATCACAATCCAGGAAAACACAACAGGCTTTTGCGATGTTGACGGCTCTATCGATAATAATAACAGCGGATTTACCGGTACGGGTTTTGCAAACACAGATAACGCATCAGGGACAGGTATTGACTGGAGCGTAAATATTCTTTCTGCAGGAACATATACTTTCACATGGCGATACGCCAATGCGGGGGCAACAAGGCCCGGGAAATTGATAATCAACGGCTCCGATGTTTTATCAAACATCAGTTTTGAATCCACTGGAAGTTGGACGATTTGGACCACGGTGTCAGTCGATGTCAGCCTGACTTCAGGCATTAAAACTATTCGTCTCGAGGCAACTACATCCAACGGACTGGCAAATATCGATTACATACAATTAACAGGAAGCAACCTTTCAGCCTCAAGCTGTCAGTAACCTAAGAATTCGATTTTTTCCTGAAAGCGATTGACGCAAAATGGCTTTTATTTTGCGCAATAATGACTTTTTCTAACCTTTAATTACCGTATAATAAGGAATTAGAATTAGGAAAAACGAAGAATGGATAATAAAATTTCAAATTTTATCTTTTTAGTTCTAATTGTGTTTGCTTGTCTTCAAATCTCAAATGCAGATCAGATGATAATAACAAATCTTTCACCTGTGAACAATTCGACCCAGGTTTGTTATGACACAAAATTATATATCACTTTTGATTCCGTCCCGACAATAGCGACCGGCGGCAATCTTCAAATTTGTAAATTAGCAGATGATTCTGTCATTTATCAAATTAATTTACAAGTATTGACAAATCCGCCCGCAACAACTCCGGCAGTTTCCACTCCATGGCCTTACCAGATTAACCTAAACGGAATTGTAAAAAATTATGTTCCGTTTGCGGTTAATGGAAATGTTTTAGAAATTCATCCTTCTGTTCATTTGGAATATAATACTGCATATTACGTAAAAATGACTGAAGGTTTTTGTACAAGCGCAGGAAAAACTTCCCCTGCAATCATAGACAATACCACATGGCGATTCACAACCAAAACTGCTCCCCCTGCCGCGGACTATGATTATCTTGTATCTGGTGATGGAACCGCGGATTTTTGCACGGTTCAGGGCGCTGTGGACGCTGTTCTCGATAATGATGATAATCGAACAATTATTAAAATCAAAAACGGCACGTATAGAGAGCTTATTAATATTCCATCATGGAAAAAAAATATAACATGGCTCGGAGAAGATGCCAATACAACAATTATCGCGGGATATAATCGGGATGCGCTCAATCCAGGCAGCGATTACAGGTCTATGGTTAAATGCTCCGCAGATGGTTTTAGAATGTACAACATCAGACTGCTGAATACCGCAGCAGGCGACAACATGGGACAGGTGGAAACCATAAAACATTCAGGTCAGAAGGGAATGGCCTTTGACTGCGAATTTTTAAGCTGGCAGGATACGCTTCTTCTAAACGGTCAAATGTATTTTAAAAATTGCTATATCGAAGGCGATACAGATTTTATCTGGGGTTACGGAACGGTTTACTTCGATAAATGTCAAATGAAGTGCATGAGCGATCGTTCTTATATAACTCAGCCGAGAACAGCAGATGGCGTGAATGGTTTCTTTGTGGTTGACTGTAATTTTATTGCGGCAAGAGCCGCTCGAAATTGTTATCTTGGCAGAATGTTTTCCGATTATCCTTATGGGCAAGTGGTACTGCTCAACTGCAAAATGTATAGCTCTGTTTTTTATCCTGTCGGCTGGTATTTGAACGATACCGCACCCGAAAATTTGCGGCTTTGGGAATATCAGTCAAGAGATCTTGCGACAGGTTCTTTGATTAATATAAGCAATAGATTAAATCCGGGTTCCAGGCAGCTCAGCGACACTGAAGCGATTCACTGGAGAGATGTAAACAATGTATTTGCGCTTAATCCGTGGAACCCCAAAACTCCCCAGCAGCCGACTGCATCATGGCTTGCTTTCCCTGCGGATGGAACCGCAAATATCGATACCGCAGGCATAACGCTTACCTGGGCAGCAGGCGCCGG
>JAKJEQ010000067.1:0-232 GCA_022705345.1 Planctomycetota bacterium
TTTCTTCCAGTACCGGGTCAGTTGAATAAAAATGCATTTGCGGCTGACCGTTATTTAGAAATACAACCGCCGCGTTGGTGTCGTCGATATTATTCGTAAAATATTCGCCTACGATTTTCGCAAGATGTTCGGGCGTAGTTATGCCGAGGATATTCTCATAAAAATCCGCGGCAAACTGAAAGTTTTTCAGATGGCTTATAAATTCCGTATGTGCCGACAGGATATCATTGCA
>JAKJEQ010000067.1:283-10644 GCA_022705345.1 Planctomycetota bacterium
TTTGAGACTTCCTTTGGTGATTAAGTTTCCTGACAAGCTGGCGTAACCGGATATTTCTTTCTTCCTTCAAAGCTGACTCCTAAAAAACGTATCATTTAACCTTAATGTTTTCGGCATAATAGGGGAGTGAATTAACTTTGAAATTGCGTCCTATAAAAGCGGACTTTAGCCGCGAAAAAAAACTATAAATCGGTTGCTGGTTTATAAAATTGTCAGTCAGGTATGATTATTGGGACTTGCCGGCCAGAGGCAAACGGATAGTCACGATTGTCCCTTTCTCGACTTCGCTTTCAAGTGCGATTGTGCAGTTATTGTTCCTGAGCAGGCTCGATGCCAGCGCCAGACCCATGCCTCGCTGTCTTCCCGCAGGTTTATCGGAGTAGAACGGCTCGGCCGCCCTTTGCAGCGTTTCCTCTGTCATGCCGCAGCCCTGGTCTTGTATGCGGATTTGCACGTAATTGGAATTTAGCTCAGTGCCCGAAATGATAACAGGCCCGTTGCCGCTTTCATAAGATTCCAATGCATTGTAAATAATTTGCGCAATTGCATCGGCGGTTTGCTCGGCATCGACTTCAATATCGTTTAAGCTCTCGATATTGCTGTCGATTGTAATATCGAGCGGTTCTGACATATAATGAGCGTTGACTTTTTCAAGGCAGTTATTGATCATAATAAACGGCGAAACTGTTCTGATTTGCGGTTGGCCAGGCCTGGCATAGCTCATAAGCTGGCCGACAATTTCATAAGCCTGACCGGTTTTTTCAGTTATCTGGTTGAGCATCAATAATTTTGTCTCGTCAGTTTCGTTTTGTTTAAGAAGCTGCGCTCGGCCGGAAATGACTGTTAATGGATTATTCAATTCGTGAGCCGCGCCCGAAGCGATCTCGGCAATTATCTCGCGCATATCCGGACCGGCTTCGACAGTTTTGGGTTCTGTCTTCGGCGCAGGCTCAATAACAGGCTGTTCGATTACCTGGGGCTGAACAATGGGAGCCGTTTCTTCCAGTAATGTTTGCGCAATCGCCAGATTATACTCTTCCGCCAATTTTGCGGAAAGTATTTGTGATACGACAGAAGCGATCGATGCGATATTTATATCGGCCTTCGCCTGGATGAATATTTCGCCGACATCTTCCAGTTTTACCTGCCTTGTATTCGGCAATGAAACTATCAGAGAATTGTTAGAAACGAAAAACTCTGTTGTGCCGCCTGTAACTGAAACGGCTTCTTTTTTGGAATCTATATATATGGATACTTTTTCGGTATTGAACTTTTTGGAAATCAGGTTGCAGACAATGCCTGCCGCTTCAACCGTCGAACAAGCCGGTTTTACAGCCTGCCAGGCCGAGTTCACAAAATCCGCGTAATCCAGTTGCGTTGTTTTTTCAAGCAGCGATACAAGCGCATCCTTATAGACCGTATCCTCCCGTCTGCTCTGTAATTCGCTCAGTTCCGCCAGAAAATCCCTGACCTTGCCTTTTATTTCGTCCGCCTGCTGCTCGCTCAAAAGTGAAAATGGAAGAGCGCCGCTGTCATTCTTTATAAGCGTATCTGCCAAACGGACTGCAAGAATGATTTCGATATTCGCGAGGTTTTGAAGTTTACTGACTGCAGGGACGCAATAGAGCCACGCTGAATCTGCAACTGCCTGAGGAAGACGCCATTTTTGAGCTAACTGCCTTGAAATAATATTATGAGTCAATCCTAAATTATCTTTTTCAAGCCGAAGAAGGGCAGAAGTTTCGCCCTGTGATTCTTCAAGAAGTCTTGAAAGGCTCTTGGGATAAAGTTCCGCCAAAGCGAGCAAACCTATATCCGCAAACAATCCGGCCAGAAAAGAAAGATTCTCGTTTATCCTGCCTGTTTTCTGTGCGATTAACTTTGCCCCGTAGGCTCTTGCTGCCGAATTTTTATTCAGCTCGGCGATTGGGATTTGCGAATGAAGATTATTGATATCGAATGTTTTCAATCCGATAAATGTTTTGAGGATATTTTCGGTTTGAATATTGCCGGTAATATGATCAAAATCCAGTGTATCGAATGAAAATTCTAACTTGTTCTGCCTGCAAAGATTCAGCATTACCATTGCGACAGATGGGTCGCTTTTGGCAAGATTTGAAAGGGCCGTTCTGTGCTCAGTCGCGTATTTTATGCCCCGAGCTACGCTGTCCGGATGCACAGCGGGCTGTTCCAACTGATATAAAGCAAACGCCGCACTGCGTGCAGAAGCATTTGTTAAAATACTGGTCATTGCAATCTTCTTCCGTGTTAAATTATTCTCTTAAGGCTGGACTTTAAGCCTGAAGAGAAACTGCTATCCTGTCAATAAGGTCCGTTATATTGAAAGGCTTCTTAATAAAGGCTTCAGCGCCGGCCTTTAAAAGGTCATCTATTTCCGACTGGTTAATTACGCCGCTGATAATAATAATTCTTGTGTTGGCGAATTCAGGGTCTTGTTTGATTGTCTTGCAGACGATATTGCCGTTAACGTCAGGCAGCATATAGTCAAGCAGGATAAGGTCAGGCCTGAATTTTTGCGTCATAATGCCCGCATCGTATCCGGTCGAAGCCGTTCGGACCTCGAACCTCCCGTCTCTTGCCAAAACATCAGTCATCAGCTCGACAATCTCTGCGTCATCGTCAACAATCAGAAGCCGTTTCCTTCCCGATTGCTGCATATTGAGAACAGGAATGTTGTTCTCTTTCATAAATTTCATTAGACTGTCGCGCGGGATCTTGCGAAATTTTGAACCAGGAATGCGAAAACCGCGCAATCTTCCGGAATCAAAACATCTAATAATAGTCTGCTGACTGAGGCTGCATAGTTCCGCAGCTTCACCGGTTGTGTACAATTCTTTTGTATCCATACTTTTTTTCCTCGCTCAAAGAATATCCATATTCTAATTACATCCTAAGTTGCCTTTTCTGCCCAATTTACCTGGATGATTTGGTTTGTCAAGATTAAAATAAAAAATGTAATTATATATCTCCAAATTTTTCCATACTTAGAAAATAATTCAATGTTTATCCATTTAGCTCTTCTTTTCCGTTTATCTTTAATCAAGTATTTACAATAACTTAAAGAAGTTGGCAATTTCGTATTCAAATATGTTGAGAAAAAGTAACGATTTGTTAAACTTAGCGGCGACAGGATATAAATTATAATTATTTCAAAATGGAAAAGATGAAGAAACATCGTGATTACCTGTTAATTTTGGTTGTGTTTTGCTTATTGCCCGTGGCAGGCTGCATTCAGGGACAGGCAACTGTTTCCCTAAAACCGGATGGGTCCGGTAAGGTTTTGATAGAGACCGTTATCGATCTGCCGGATTCCGGAGACCCGGATAAATATCAAACATATTACAAAATTCTGAATCAAACAAAAAACTCGCTTCTGATGTCTGAAGGAATCGATGCGTGGCAAAACGTTGACTGGAAATTTTTAAATAATGGAAAATTCTATTTCAAAGGCGAGGCGTACTTCGCAAACATAAATGATGTTACAATTCAAGTGGGGAAAAACAAAAGCAATCTAAAGATTTATTACATCGAAGAGGAAGGTAAACCGATCATAGTCGAATTGGGATGTCTTAAACCTCAAAGCCAGACAGAATTCGGCGAAGCTAAAAAGAACTCGGCGATTCGTTACAATCTTTTCTCCGAGGATGTCCGGCAAATGCTCGAAGATTTCAGGCTGGATGTCATAATCTCGGCGGGCTCGAAACCAGTTGCCCTGAATGAATTTGAAAAATTAGATGAAAAGACGGTTCATTATCTCGTCCAGGGCAAAAGGATGGAATACCTGCTCGATTATGTGAGAGAAAAAGAGCTATACGATATTCCGGAAAGATGGAATTATAATCGTGATGATTTTATAAATAATTATCTCCTGCCGGCATATATTGACAATCGCGGGCCTATAAGATTGTACCTGGATAATGACGGTGCAGTACTCTGCGACTATGAAAAAGAAAAGCAAGACGCTAAAAAGCAGATCATCCGGATATTGGAAAAACTCGATGCCGAAGCAGTAAAAGCGAAAATTAAAATAAACAAAAACACTTTAGCCGGATCATCGCGGGATTTGACCCAACAGAATATCGCAGGAGACGAAAGCATTAATTCGCAATTACTTAACGGCTTGAAACTTGAGTCGAGAGACGATTACGCCAAAGCCATTGAGATATATTCGATAATCATTGAAGACGACAAATCTGAAGCAAAATATCTGGCCCAGGCTTATTACCGAACAGGCATATGTTATTTCGAAATGGGCGACGACAAAAAAGCAATCGAGCAGTTCGAAAAGGTAATAAACAAGTTCCCATCAGAGAGGGTTCCCGCCATTCGTTCTTCGAATATGATTCGCGACATACGCAAAGGAATTGCAGTTCGTAAATCCGACAAGCAGGCGGAGATTCCTGTTGTTGTTTCTTCTGCGCCGCAGTTGTATGTCGAAGATGTGAACTTCGCAAATGAAAGTATCACGATAAAATTCAGCCATGAAATGGACTCATCGAATTGGTTTTATTCCTCTTTTGCGCCGGGAAAACTTCCGGCCGTTACGGCCGAACCTTATTTTGATTCTTCAGGTCAATACTGGACTCTGCCTGTTAAGCTCGAACCATATGAAATTTACGCGATTGCTTTTAATTGCGGCGATGCCGTGAAGAAAAACTCCGGATTGATTGCCGGTTTCCGAAGCAAATCAGGAACATTCGGCAAACCGTTTGTACTTGTTTTTGCAACGGCAGATGTTGATAATGTGCCGACGGAAATTGATGAAGATTTGCTAATAAAGGCGGATGAAATTAATTCAAATCAGAAAAAAGATTTTGACAGCTCACCAAAATCTGTGTTGAAAGCCCGTCAACCGGAGAAATAAAACCGCGCAAGAGAGAACTTGCGCATAAGAAAAAAATAAAAAAAACTTTCCGGTTATCACATCAAGACTTACCGAAATTTCTCCCAATATTTGTTTTGAATACCGCGCAAATGCGCGCAAGGTTTGCCTAAATACGGAGGGACAAAAAAAGCGCAAGAGAATTTTAATAAAAAATGACAAAAAAAAGTATAAGAAAAGCGCGAAAAAGCGAAATTAAATGAGTGAAAAGTATTTAAGAAGACGAGAAAAGTAAGTAAAAAGTTATCAGCTCCGCCTGAGGCGGAGAAATATCAGCTATCAGTTATCAGTTCGAGGGATTAAGTAAAAGGAGAATTTCAGATGCGATGCAGAGAAAAACAAATGAAGGTTATCGAGGAACTGTTCGAGGAAAATGAAAGCGAAAAAAGGATCCTGGAAGACAATCATATTTCTGAAGCGACGTGGCGAAAATGGCTTTCAGATAAATATTTCATAACGGCAATCAGCAATAGAATCGATACGGCAAGCCTGAAGAACCGGATCCTGCTGGCGAAAATTCTGCCGGCGGTAACGGCAAGATTGATCCATCTGTGCAGCAGCGGAAATGAAGATGTAAGCAGAAAGGCATGCCTGGCACTGCTGGAACTACAGAAGAATAAGGAAATGAAACTGCAATTCGAGAAAGAACCCGAACCAGAAATAGATCAGGAAACTGCATCAATAGTACTGGCGGCTTTGGCGGAAAGCAAAAGAAAGAAAATGAATTGCGAAGATTAGACTTTAAAATATATTTAATCGCGGATTACGCTGATTACTCGGATTAAAAAAAACTGAATTATATTAAAATGAGTACGTGAATATGTGAACACATATTCACGTATATAAGTTTGGATTTTGGATTATTGAATACGGGTAAATATACTGTAATGCAGTATACTGTAAACAAGCATAGAATCTTGTTTGTGGGTATTGGTGAAGTGAAGGTTTGGGTGTGTGATATTTTTCAGGGTTGATTTTTTTATGCAGGCCAGATCCTTCGACTCCGCTGCGCTCCGCTTAGGATGACAGAGATAGCACAGGGAGGCAGGACGAAATTGTTTGGTTGAGGGGTGGAGATGCTTGTGATTTATCTTCTTGCGTCCCTTGCTTATTTAATTCTTTTATGCTATAAATCTGTGACTTAAAATTATGGAGTAAAAAGAATGAAACGAAAAAAAATCACTGTGGCCGGAGCGGGCAACGTCGGCGCGACAACAGCATTTATAGCGGCACAAAGACAGCTTGGCGACATTGTGCTAATTGATATAGTTAAAGGGCTGGCCGAAGGCAAGGCGCTTGATATGGCTCAGGCTTCGAGCCTTTGCGGATTCGACAGCAGAATCAGCGGCACCACCGACTGGGCACAGACAGCAGGCAGCGATGTCGTTATCGTGACAAGCGGAATGCCGAGAAAGCCGGGTATGAGCAGAGACGATTTGCTGGCGAAGAATACCGAAATCGTCAAAAGCGTTACGCAGCAGATTGTAAAATATTCGCCGAACAGCTTTATAATAGTAGTATGCAATCCTCTGGATGCGATGGTCAACGCGGCGGCGATGATAAGCGGTTTTGAAAAAAATAAAGTTATGGGAATGGCAGGCGCTCTCGATACGGCAAGGTTCGCGTATTTCATTTCTGAGAAACTCGGCGTAAGCGTCAACGATATTAAATGCGTGCTGATGGGGGGACACGGCGACGATATGGTTCCGCTTGCAAGATTTACGACAGTTTCAGGCATACCGGTAACGGAACTTATCGATGAAAAATCAATCGCGAATATGGTGCAGAGAGCACGGATGGGCGGGATTGAAATTGTGAACCTGATGGGAACAAGCGCATTTTACGCACCTGCGGCAGGGGCGGTTACAATGGCTGAATCTATTCTGCTTGATAAAAAAATGGTCATGCCTTGCTGCGCATACTGCGATAAGGAATATAACGTCGGCGGCTGTTATGTCGGCGTTCCGGCGGTACTCGGAGCAGGCGGCGTTGAAAAAGTTATTGAACTTGACCTTAACGAAAAAGAAAAACAGGAGCTTGCGATTTCTGTCGGGCATGTCAAAGAACTTGTCGATATAGTCAAAAAACATATTTAATCATTCATTACTCGAAGTCTTAACTCATTGGTTAATAAGCAATTGTATGCTCAATTAATCTTTTTTATTCTTGACAAAATAAGTATTAAATATTGTAATTTAGGGAGCCTCTAATAATTCTAAGGATTGAGATTGCTTCGTCGTTTTTGGGCTAAAAAGCCACAAAAACTCCTCGCAATGACAATTTTTAGAGGTTACCTTTAATATTCTATGTCTTGTTCAAGGACGGACCCGCCTATTTTATTATTTCCACTAATTTACTAAGATTAATAAGGCAGGAAGATGAAAAGATTAATTTACTGTTGCCAAGCTTTGGTGCTTTTGTTTGTTTTTTCAAATGCCTTTGGCGCCTCATCATGGCTGGGGCAAAGAATACTGCCAGACGATGGCGCGGCGGGAGATTTCTTTGGAAGCAGTGTTTCGATCAGCGGCCAGTTTGCAGCCGTTGGCGCAGAGCAGGATGATTCGGCCAAGGGTTGTGTTTATATTTTTAAACGAGTTGCGGGGCACTGGGTTCAAACGCAAAAACTCACGGCTTCGGACGGCGGGGCGAATAATTACTTCGGGCGCTGCGTTTGCATCAGCGGCAATCTTGCGATTGTCGGGGTTTATGGCGATGATGATAAAGGTTCTAACTCCGGTTCGGCTATTGTATATGGTTTTAACGGAACGAGCTGGATAATCAGCGATAACCAATTCAGGATTTATCAATGCAGATTGGATTTTGATTTAACCGGCGATTGTCTGGTAGATTTTGAGGATTTCGCGGAATTGACGTCCGAGTGGCTGATGTGCGGCGACCTTGCTAATCCGGAGTGTCAGCCATAAGGACAAAATCCTGTTTTACGATTTTACTTGACCAATAAGTTAAAATTGTTAAATTAACACCCCTAAACACTAAATTCTGCGGATGTGGCGGAATTGGCAGACGCGCAGGTTTCAGGTACCTGTGAGCTTACGCTCTTGAAGGTTCGACTCCTTTCATCCGCATTTTTAATCACACTTATCTATTTAATGGACTTAATTGAAAGGAACAACATGAAAGCACTGAAATTTGGACTTTTTCTCTTGTTTGCAGTCTGTATAATCAGCTTAGTCGGCTGCGGTAAAAAGGCAGGTGATACCGAAAAGCCGATAGCCGATGTTCAAGCTGAAGCTGATCAAATGGATGTCGAGCAGCTTAAAGCAAAGGCGACTGAATATAAAGACGCTATCATGGCGAAAAAAGCCGAGATTGAAAAGGTTGCAGCGAAACTGAAAGATATTCCTCTAACAGAACAGTTGGGCGAGGATGCCAAAGCTTTGCAGAACGATATTGCTGATTTGAATAAGGCGATATCAAACCTTTCTGAACGTTTCCAAATCTACTACAGTAAATTGCAGGAAAAAGGCGGGGACATTTCGGGTCTGGAGTTATAAACCATTTACTAAACTCACAAGATTGAAGACAACAAGGGCGGCCTAATTTTAGGCCGCTTTTTTTTATATCGGTTTTTACAATTAGTTTCAACGTGCGCAAAATTTCGTGATCACGATTAGCAGCATAGAATCTATTTGTAAAGGTGAATGGGTGATAAGCAAATGGTCTTGATATAAGTCCCAAGACCAATCCTTCCAGGTTTTTTTGTGAAGATTCTTATTGCAAGAAGCCGATTTTGTAATATAAATTAGGTAACCCCGCACCTATTGTACCCGTTAAGATAGGCAGATTGGGTAAATGGCCAATTGGAATATTATTGTGTTTAAGAAAACACGGAACAATAGATGCGGGACATGAAGGGATTTGACTTTGAAGATAATGGAATATAAACCTGTGAAATGCGCACATCATTATTATGTGCCGATAGGTAATAAAAATATGGAAAAAAAATCGCCAGCGGAAGGCAAAAGTTATCATTTTATCGGGATCGGGGGAGTAGGTACCAGCGCACTTGCCGCGATATTAATGAAGGAAAAAGCCTTTATAAGCGGCTCGGATATGCAGGAGTCAAATTTGACTGATCGGCTTTCAGAAGGCGGGGTGACGGTCAAAATCGGTAATAAAGCCGAAAACCTGCCCAAAGA
The DNA here is from genome assembly GCA_022705345.1 of Planctomycetota bacterium. GTDB lineage: Bacteria > Planctomycetota > Phycisphaerae > Sedimentisphaerales > UBA12454 > UBA12454. Next base: position 9,347 of record JAKJEQ010000067.1, read on the forward strand.
CCTTGACGGCGTTGTGATTTCGGCGGCCGTTAAAGATGACAATCCGGAGCTTCTCGAAGCCAAACGCAGGCATGTTATGATCTATAAGTATGCTCAAATGCTGGGCTTAGTGATGGACAGGTACAAGGGCATCGCGGTTTCGGGGACTCACGGCAAAAGCACGACCACGGGGTGGCTTGTTTATGTAATGAAAAATCTGGGCCTGGATCCGAATTTTGTGGTTGGGGCCGACATTATGCAATATCAAACCTCTTGCGGCGTAGGCAACAGCGACGTATTTATTGCCGAAGCGTGCGAATATGACCGAAGTTTTCTGAATCTTCGGCCGCAGGTTGGAATTATCCTCAATATTGAGCCAGACCACCTTGATTATTATTCGGGGATTGACGAAATTGTCGAGGCTTTCGGCGATTTTGCAAAGGGAATCAGAAGCGACGGCGTTCTGGTGGTATCGGGCGAGGACGGCAATCTTGCGAAGCTAATCTCGCAGTTTCGAAGAGATAAACATATCGTGACGTTTGGCCTTAACGATAAATGCGATTATTGGGCCAGGGACATCAACCTTTATCCCGACAGGACGGAGTTTACCTGTTTTTATAAGCAAAATGAAGTAGGCAAAGCGACTTTAAAACTGCCGGGCAAACACAACGTCCGGAACGCTCTTGCGGTGATAGCCGCAGGCGAGGCGGTAGGGCTTGAGGCGGCGGAAATTTTGCGGGTAATTGGCGGTTTTGAGGGGATGGACAGGCGGCTGATGAAAAAGGCGGAGATTAACGGCGTGACGATTTATGACGATTACGCCCATCATCCGACGGAAATAAAAGCGAGCCTGAACGCTATGCGGCAGCGGTATGACGGGCGGAAAATCTTTTGTATCTTTCAGCCTCATCAATACAGCAGAACGAGATTCCTTTTGAAGGATTTTGCCGATAGTTTTAAGCTTGCGGATTTGACGATTGTGCCTGATATTTATTTTGTTCGGGACACTGAAAAGTCGCGGAAAGAAGTTAATTCTCAGATGCTTGCGGATGAAATAAAGAAAAAGGGCAGCAATGCGATCTTTATCAATTCTTTTGAAAGCATTTGCGAATTTTTGAAAACTAATGTAAAATCCGGAAATATTTTAATCACTATGGGAGCCGGCAATGTCTGGAAAGTCGCGGACGAATATATTCAATGGCTTAGAGCAAATAATTGAGAAAGATTATTCTCTGAGCGAAAAAACATGGTTTGGGCTCGGCGGAAAGGCGGAATATTTTATCAAGCCTCAGACCGTCGAGCAGCTCGCGGATGTTGTC
>JAKJEQ010000067.1:10654-10885 GCA_022705345.1 Planctomycetota bacterium
ATGTTCCTTTGCGCATTCTCGGGTACGGCTCGAATTTGCTGATCAAGGATGAAGGCGTAAAAGGCGCGGTAATTAAACTGGATAATCCGGAATTCTGTAAAACTGAGCGACAGGGGCATTTGCTGGTGGTTGGCGCAGGCGCAGATTTGGGTAAGCTTGTCCTTGAGTGCGTTCGCAAAGGCCTTGGCGGAATCGAGTCGCTGGCTGGGATTCCAGGTTCTATAGGCGGGG
>JAKJEQ010000068.1 GCA_022705345.1 Planctomycetota bacterium
GTGGCAACCTGGTAACTGTAATCAAGTAAAGACTGTCGAGCTCGAATATTCTTCGGATCGAAATTAATGACGGTATTCCAGCAGTTCGCTGCCTTTCGCCAGTCATTCATATCCATATACATATCGACAAGCTTGAAAAGCACTTCTATCTTCAGATCGGTATTTTTCTTGGCATAAGCAAATGCGCTGCCGTAAGCTTTCTCAGCGGCTTTATAATCAGGTTCGTCAAGAGCCAGCGCAGTTTCGGCGTCTTTTATAAACTGGTGTGGATCTCGGTTTAATTTTAACACGGCGGCAATTGCGCCTAAAACCAATATTACAAGAACTACCGAACCAATTATTGCGATTTTTTTGTTTACTCTTTTAGCCATTTCTAACAATCCTTATTTTTGAAATTTTACCTATTAACCTGTTTCCAGTCAGGCCAGTGATTTTTTTCCAAAACCGGCAGCACAACCTTTAACAATCTGCTTGCCGCCTCGACAGATTGCTTCTTGTCAGGATTTATACCCCTGGCATTGAAAAATTTTATTTCGACTTTTGAAAAGTATGAATATTCACTGGTCAAATCTCCCAGCGCCACCCTCACGCCTGTTCGATTGCCTTTATATACGCCGTTTACTTTGAAGAAATACATAACAACGAATTCAGAAGATGATTCCCATATTTCACTGGACTTGCGTGTAAAAGGAAGCGCCGTCGCGGAAATCTCTTTCGGAATCTCCGGCACATTAAAATCGCCAATATCAATGCTAACGGTTGAACTGCTCTGTACCTGGTTGCCTCCGCCGGTATAACATGCTTCCGGAACGTGAGGCACCTGGTCTGGATTTCCCGTATAGTAAGTCACAAAAAAAGAACAATGTTTTACAGGGCTCATCTCGTCTGCCGATGTATCTTCCAGCATCCATTGAAGATAATCTTCAGTGCCGAGTGATTCGAGTACGTCCTGGTTGTCGATTTTGGATTTATTCAAAACCTTATAAGGCGCAATCAGTTTTTCATCGAACTCATCAAACGACAATTTCAGCGGCAAAGGCTTTTTAATCAGTGTATTGCCTTTGAGACGGTTATAACCGTAAATAAAACCGGCAGTAAGCAGAAGAAGTCCGATCGTCAGAATAAAAGGAACCTGAAGATAATTTTTCATATAAGACTTCATTACTGCGAATCCTTTCGGCGAATAATCACTTCCTGCTGTACGGTTTCTTCTACGACAAGGTTTGACATAAACCACGCAAGCAAGCCATATAAACCAAACGCCAGCGGCAGCATCATAATGCCAAGCATATCATGATAAATTCCCTGTGCGTACATCGGGTCCCAGAGAACATAAATAAAAGCGGTAACGACAACTCGAATAACATTACACAAAAGTGCGATTGGAATTGTGCTGGCAAGAAGCACCAGTCTCTGCCAGATAGGCCTGTAATGCAAATAAGCCATCGCGACGCCAAGCGCCAAAAACGCCATCAGCAATCTCATCCCGCTGCACGCTTCGGCGACATCGAGTCCGGGCTCCAGTTTAATTCCATTGTAAACAATATCGATTACCACGCCGCTTGCGTTTGCTTCCAGACCCTTCACGAGGTTCAGCAGCATCGCCGCGATCTGTGCATCGTGCGTCCGCATCGGGATGGTCATATCCGCGTAAATTCTCGCGGGAATCGGAATCGCGAAAAAGATATAAGCAACTGGAAGCCATGTATATTTTACAAGCTTCCATCCGCCGAGAAACAGAACTGTCGCGCCGATTGTCGGAATGAGCATCATATCCATCAGATATCCGAACCGGTAAACAAACACGAACATCGGGTAAGCGACTAGACACATTAAAAGAAAAACAAAGCCAAGATAATCAGGCTTAAATTCAGTTGTCAGAATTTCTTTTCTCTTCTGATTAACGAAATAGAGACTGAAGAACGGAATGATAAACCCGTGCGACCAGCTTGGGTCGTTTATCCAGCGATGCACGATCGAATATATTTCCGCATGAAAAACCGCGTATATTGCCGCGGCAATGATCGCAATTTTAAAATAGGTATGTACAGAAAGAGATTTCCAGCTCTCTTCTTGTTCCGATAATTTTTGCGTCTCTATATAGTTTTTTCCAACATCCTGCATGAATTAACATCCATAAATTAATTAATCCTGGCCAAAGACTCCGAATGGCTGTTCCCAGCTTACCGTTCGGTCTGCAAAATTACGGTCATAAAGGAAACCAAAACCATATGTGGCTCTGAACGCGTTTCTAAGAACGGCTAAATACCGTGATACGCCGTGTGTACCGACGTTAATTACATCATTTGGTTTAATGAAGAAATCAGGTTGTGTGCCGTTGGCGATCTTCTCAAGATCAACCATTACGATTTCTTCTTTCTTTTCGCCTATTCTCCTGATGACTTCGCATTTCTTCGGCCATGCAAGCGGTCCAAGTCCGCCCGCGCCGGCAATCGCCATCTTGAGCGTCATAGGCCTTCCTGTAAGATTTACAATACCCTGGTTGTTAACGTTTCCAAGTATATAGTATTCGCCGACAACATCGAGCTGAACTGTGATCGTATCGCCCGGCCTGACGATAATATTATATCTCGGATCGCCGCCGAAAAGCTTATCTTTTGGAATTTTTATTACCCTGTTCTGAACAGGCATTGCGCCGAGATCGCCCATGGCGTATTGCTCCGGCAATGCTTCTCTGCCTGTAGGCGGCAACGGACTTGCAGGTTCTTGCTGCTGTCTTTGCTGAGGCAATTGTGGTGCAATCGGACCGGTTTGAATGGGTATCCACTTGCCATCTTTAAATATCCATTCGATCTGCCCGGCTCCCTGCGGCGTTTGCGGCATTTCATCGCTTACCGGCAGTTCTTCCGGCTTTTCCAACTGAACTAATTCTTCAGGGGCGGCAAGCTTTTCGAGTTCCTCTTCCGTCGCCATTTCCGCTGAAGAAATTACATATTGCGTATTTACAACTGATGGCTCGATAACTTCGAGCATATCCTGCTCGTTAACTTCCTGGATAAATTCCCCATTTACATCGCCGGAATAGGCAGGTACTTCGCCGAACTGCTCCTGACCGGTAAGACGCCGTGTTACGTAAACATAACTTACGTTAAATTGAGCCGCCGAACCCGCCAAAGCTATCGCGTCAAGCAATCTGAAATCATTTCGCGGAATGGGATACCTGTCCGGCCTTGCTACGCCATCGCCAAGTATCGTGAAAATACGGTTTTGCGACTGATAAAGCGCAACCGTTACAGATGGATTTCTTAAAATGCCCGGCGAAAGGGTGTTGCGTATTTCGTCCTCAAGCTGGGATTCGGTCAAGCCCCCTGCCTGCATCTGGCCTATTTCAGGAATGGAGATATTTCCGCTCTCATTTACTATGAAATTATCGACGTAAGGATAGCCTTCCTGTAAAAGCTCGAAAATGGAAATTCTGATGATGTCGCCCGGGCCGAATGTGTAATCTCTTTCGTAAGGAACTACATCGGCGGGTTTTGGCTCCTCTGAGCCTTCGTATTCGGATTCGGCCTCTTCGGCAACTCCGAGAGTGTCAAGAATCACATTAACGGCAGGAATCGGCCTGAAACGCCCTATTTGTGAGGGATCAAGATGGTCCTTGCTGCAGCCAATGAAAAAGCTAACCACAATCACAGAAACTACTACCCAGCGGCTAATATGCATCTTTGTCATTTTTTTTATTCCAAATAAAGAACAGACTATTTTCACATACTGTTCTTATCGGCCATAATATAAACACACTTAACGCTGCATTTCCCTTCAAAATGCGAGTTTATTTAGTTATTATCGGCTTCTAATACAAATATACTTAAAAAAACGATATCTATAGACTTAAACTTATCTATAAAAAAAGATACATTTTCTTCTTCCCTGATGATATGCTGCCTAATGCGACTGGAATCGCCGCAAATGTATGTAAATACTTATCCTTCGTATTTAATGTTCGACAAATTCTGTTTTTAATACTCTTTTTAAGCCATTGCTATTCGATTGAAAATTCAATCTGGGCAATCAACTTTTTGTCGAGACCTGTGCCATTATCATAGATGTCAATTTTAGAGGCGTATAAGCCTTTTTGCTGCACAACCGTTTGGAAATTATAACCATAGCAAGCTAAATTTCCAGTACTATTTTTTAAAACTGCTAAATCTGCCCGGCCGGAAGTTCTGCTTTTATAAAGATTTACGCCGTCAGACTGATAAGCCAAATCGTAAAGCCGGCCGTCAAAACTCAGCGGCTCGGATTGAGCGGAGGCTGAAAGGTCGGCACCCTGAGTTGCCGCAAGCTGAAGTTCTAAAACGCACTTTGCAATTTGAGAGTCGGTTATCATATCGTATAAGTTCTTGTCCATTCTGCGTTTAGGCTTGTCGGCCGAAACGTCAGATTCGCCGTTTTGGAGCGTTAAAATTATGTCGCCGGCAGGCTCGAAAGATGTAAGTTTTAAGCCTTCGGGCGAAGTGTAAATATCGTACCGCTGGCGAGTCAAATAAACGCCGCTGTCAGGATGAATATATCTGGCAATTGCGGAAAGCTGTAAGTCCGGCCGGCCGCTAAGCTTATAATCTGAGGAAGTTTGGGTTTGCTGCTCGCAGCCGGTAAGGCATGCGAAGATTAACGATACCGTAATGATAGCAAGTAAGTTTTTCATAAGCTCAGTATGATAAGTAAAATGGGTAAAAGAGTCAAGGGTTTATTAGGGGACAGGTTCATTAGGGGATAGGGGATAGGGTACAGGGTACAGGGGATTTAAAACTTGCGCGGGATTTGCATATTTTGCGCAATTGTGCAATTTGCTGACGCATAAGCGCAAAAAAAGTGCAAAAAAAGGTGGGGAAAAAGTGCGAAATTAGCGAAAAAAAGTGCGAAAAAAGCGGAAATAAGTGGTGTAAAAGTATCTGAAAAGTGGGTGAAAAGACGGAAAAAGTAAGCCCCCCGGTATGATTTCTTCAATAACATTGATTGCTATCGATGGCCACATCTCACAAAAATCCATATCGGTTATCTGCAAACTTTTAAAGAAATCATACGGGGCAAGCAGAACAAATTATCGATAAAATATTGGGATTTTTAGTGGAATAGTTTTGGTTAGGAGGTAGAATGGAGAAGGTAGAACCCCCACTTTCGTGAGGGCAGGCTCCGGACGAAAGAATTTGCACCACGAAGCGACGAAGAGCCACGAAGAAATTTTAACCGCGGATTCGCCAGAGGCGGACAAATTACGCGGATTAAATGGATTATTTTTGAGGCGGGAAAATTTTTAAAAGTTCGGATGAATCACCGCTTAAGGACGATTTACGACAATAAATTTTTAGCACCTCAAGAGTTATGGAAGACGAAAATCAATATTTGAAAAAGGATAATAATGATTAATGAACCTATAAATCTTTCATTCGAAAATTTTCAAACTGCATGGTTAGAAGTTGTTAAATTATTATCCAATTCACAATGGGAAGTCCGTAATCTTGTTGTACAAATAAAAAATCCTGCAGCCATAAATCAGGAATTTCATAAAAGAATTACAGATTTTGCGCAAACCGTACAGTTGCTGGGTCCCAAACATGTTGCTTATACAATTTTCCCACATACATTATATCGTAACAAAGGAAATTCAACAAATCTCTTCAATGCATACAACAGAGCCAAAGGAGTATACGATAAATTGCATAAAAGAGTCCATGATTGGGGTACATATTTTAGAAGAATGACATATTATAAAGGTAATGATGGCCCTGTTAATCAGTTAGGCAATATAATCGATGCTATTAAAAAAAGAAATAACAGAAGCAAAGCGGCTTACACAATGGTCATTCAAAAACCGGGTGGAGAAACCATAAGGCCTCTGGGCGGACCATGCTTAAACTATGTCGCAGTACAAATAGATTCTGATTCTTCAAGACAAATGACTTTAGGATTATTAGCAGTATATCGTAACCATGATTTTCTTGAGCGAGCTTATGGGAATTATTGGGGATTATGCAATTTACTTACCTTTTTAGCAAATGAAGTAAATGGCATAGCAGGACCTCTTACCTGTATATCTTCTCGCGCATATGTCGAAGGGTGCAAAACAGCAATAAAAAAATTAGTTGGTGAGTTATGATACAATGGCATAAGCCTCCATTTGTATTAAAAGAACTAAAGATTGAAGTTACTTATAAATGCGATCTTAACTGTATTCATTGTTCAAGTGATGCAAAACCATCTAATCCATTGCAGGTGTCTCGAGACGACTGCATTAGAATTATTTCTGAGGCAATAGAGATTGGGGTTAAGAATATAACATTTTCTGGTGGTGAACCGCTTTTATGGCCTTACATTTTCGAAGTAGTAGAATTTACTGCCAAGCACAATGCAAATACGACAATTTATACATCGGGAAATGTCGCAGAATTTCAAAAAAAAGCAAACAGTCTCCATTCGTTAGGTGCAACACGATTTATATTTAGTTTATTCGGTAGTATTCCAACAATACATGAACATGTAACAAGAATATCTGGAAGTTTTGATAATACTAAAAGTGCAATTCATGTAGCTCAAAAAATAGGACTCGCAATCGAAATTCATTTTGTTCCCATGGTGCACAATTACCGCGACTTTGAAAACTTAGCCGAATGTGCACGTCAAAATTTTGGAAATATTAATATTAGCGTATTACGCCTTGTCCCACAAGGCCGGGCAACTTTATTAGATAATTTAATATTGAATAGAATTCAAAATCTAGAACTTAGACATCAAATAAAAAAACTCAGAAAAGATGGTTATAAAATCCGAACTGGCTCACCATATAATTTTTTGATGTTGAATGATAATCCAGCATGTTTTGCAGCTGTTGACCGTTTAATAATTGGACCAGATATGGAAATCTATCCGTGCGATGCATTTAAACGGATTAGCGCAAAAGAATTATTTGGAACAGAAAAATTTTCTTCACTTTCCTCTTCATCTTTAATAGATTGTTGGGAAAAATCTCCGTATTTAGAAGCTGTCAGGAAATATCTAACAACAGATTTTTCTGAACCTTGTAACTCGTGTAAGTTATTAAGCAAATGTTTATCAGGGTGTTTAGCACAAAAAACTATAAGAAATGGTGGAATTGCGAAACTAAAGGACCCAGATTGTTTGGGATCAAACTTTGAAATGTAAAATCTTATGATTAATAATTTATATAAAAATTTTAATAGAAAAGAACGCTTTAAAGAGATTGTTGATTCTGTACAATTTTGTAATTTATGCCCTAGACTTTGTGAGCGTCGAAAAGTATTGTCTACAGCAAACGGAAATATAGAATCAAAAGTACTTTTTATTGCGGAAGCTCCAGGACGATTGGGGGCTGATCGTACTGGTATTCCACTTTTTGGTGATCGAACAGGCGACAATTTCGAAACATTATTAAGCAATATTGGATGGCAGCGAGAACAAGTTTTTATAACTAATGCAATATTATGCAATCCCAAAAACGAAAATGGTAACAATGGTACTCCTACTAAAGAAGAAATAACCAATTGTTCTATGTATTTGAGTATGGTAATTGCTTTACTGAATCCTGAAGTAGTCATAACTCTTGGTATGACTGCTTTGGAAGCGATCAAACTTCTTTGTATACACGATATTAAATTAAGGGATGATGTTGCCAAGTTGATTCCATGGAATGGGATTAATGTATTTCCTTTATACCATCCAGCACCCCGAGCTACAATACATAGATCATTAACAAAACAGCGTTCAGATTTTATGCGCCTTGCAAAACTAGTGCATCCGATTGATGGTTTAATTAAGCAGAAAAAGTTAAGAAGATTTAAAACCCAAAGCCTTTTTCCAGAAGAAAACTCATTAATTCAGCAGGTTGCCCAAATACTCCTTGATTTAGGAGGGCGAATGACATATTTCAAAATGACCAAATTGATGTATTTGATAGATTTCTTTGCGCTGAATAAATTTGGCCATACAATTGTTAATGATATCTATCTTAGACAAGTTGATGGACCTTGGCCTCCAAAATTAGATAAGATGCTTAAAAAAATGGAAGGATATGAAATAGTCAGATACTTCGTTCACAAAATACCAATGGTAGCACATGGACCATCTCGTCGGTTCAAAGTGCAATTAGATGATAAGATTTTGGAAACGATTGTAGATGTTTATAAAAAATATGGTGATTTAGGTAATTCAGAAATTAAGACAATCGTATATCGTACTGAACCAATGCAATTTATTTTACAAGAAGAGAAAAAGGGCAAAGATATGCGCAACAAACCTGTATTATATAAAGATAAAACAATAATACAGCTTAAAACTTCCCCTCCTTCGAGAATCCAGAAAAGTACTGAAATAGAATGATTTGCCATTCTTATGCCCTGCTTTAAATAATGCAAAAAAGGCCATTTGACCCATTCGACCCAAATGGTTCAAGCAATGCGCTCAGGGCGGGGATTAGCCCTCCCTTACGGTCAGGGCTCGGTTTTGAAAAATTCGCATTGAATCAATCGTCAACGGACGGGAGGAAATCTTTTATTTGTCCTGCAATTTTTAAAAGATCTTCAAAGCTAGTCGGCTTGACGAGATAAAGGCATCTGCTCGCGTCGAAGCCTTCGAGGACGTCGCGATCGACGTTTGAAGAAGTAAGTATGACTAAGGGGATCCTCATTAATACAGGATCGTTTCGCATTTCTTTGATGATGTCCCTGCCTGAAATGCCGGGCAAGTTGAGGTCGAGGATGATCAAATCGGGTTTTGCAGTACGGGCATATCTTCCTCGCTTGAAAAGATAATTCAAGGCTTCGGCACCATCGCTCAACACGTCAAGTCGATGAGTAAGGCCGACCTGCTCAAAAGCTTCCTTAATAAGAAGGATGTCACCGATACTGTCTTCGACCCAAAGGATTTTAATATCATCTTTTTTCATTAGAATCTCAGAATACCGCGCAGAAGAAAAAAACTAATCGGGCGTTTTTATTAAAAGCACAGAGGAAAAAGGCTATTGCATCCATTGCAGAGCGAATTGCACTAAATCGAGGAAATTAACAAAATTATCTCCATCGGGTTGCGGCGCTATATCGGCGGAAATTTCTCCCGGGGTTTGGAGCCACTGATTTGCCATTATGGCCAGGTCAGCAAAATCGACTATACAATCAGGATAAAAATCTGCAATGTTCGAACATTGCGTGGAAGAAACAATGTTCGACCACTGGCTTTCTGATACATCGTTAAACGCTTTGACCCTGTACCAATAAGTTTGGCCCGGGACAAGACCGCAAAAATCATGGCTTGTTGAAGATATGGTATCGTCGCTGCCGATGATTGTCTGGAAAGAGGAATCCGAAGAATACTGGGCGCAGTATGATTGTGCGTAAGGAACGGCACTCCAAAAGATGGTGTTGCAGATGCCGGGAGTTTCGTTTGGTTCGGGATCGAGGATTGGGGCATTAAGCGGCGGCGCACAAATTGTGAAAATAACGTCGGGGACGTTCAAAGAGCAATTAACATTGGGATAAGACGTTCCGGTCCAATCGAGAGGATTGCCGTATAGACTGTTCGAATAGGCGTAAGAAGTTCTGGTTTCGCCTGTGACGGAAGACCTGCAATAACCTGAGCCGTCGGAGGAACTGTTGTTGAAGCTGAAATCGACCATGAGGTTATCTGTTCCGTTATATTCAAAAGGCGTATCGAAATTGAAGATGCGCCAGCCCGGCTGGCCCGGCGGCATATCGGCCTGATAGACAGTCGTCCAGTTATCGGATTCAAATGCACAGGCCTCATAAGCATATATAGAAGTATGTTTCATTCTTATCGTCCAATTATTTAATTCCATATCTGGAGCCTGTGTAACAAAAAGCTGAAGAGCTGAAATGTTTCCGAACGAGCCAATCTCCTGGGCGAGGTAGATTACCTGAGTGCGAGCGTCATGAAAATTTGTTCTAAGAGGATAGTTCCACTCAGAAGCAGCCTGACCTACAGAGACAGAATGACATAAATCGAGTGTTTCGATGGCATTTGAGAGATTTACGCGAGGTTTTGTTACCGCGACTTTGGAGTCCGTGATATTGTCTCCAGTGGAAGCAAGTATAGTTCTTATCTGCGCGGGAGTAAGAAAAATTCCTGTGATGTCAAGAGCGGCTGACTGGAGGCATGCGACAGCGCCTGCGGCATAGGGAGCCGAGGCAGAAGTTCCGCCGAAAGAAGAATAATAATCTCCGGAGTTGTAACCCTCCGAGCCTACAATGTCGGTTGTATAGGCGCGGTGGGATGGGGCGAAGATATCGAGAATCGAAGCCGAATTGGAATACGAGGTAACCATATCGGCATAAGTTGAATCCGTTGCGGACCAATCTGTTGAGCAGCCTGTGGAATAGGATTTTGGTGCACATGAAGAAGCGCTGACGCAAACGGTGACATTGCCAAAGGCGGCATCGTAAACAGCGCCGACAGATATGGTATTCGTCAGGCAGGCAGGCGAGCTGATCTGGGTGCAATAACCGTCATTGCCGGAAGATACTAAAATCGTGATTCCGGCGGAAACGGCGTTATTTGCGGCTTGGGAATAAGATGGATTCGAGCCGTCGCATAAAGAGGAATAACCGGTTGAGCTGCCGAGGCTGGTGCTGATAACGAGGATGGGATTTTGTGGGTCATCGTACTGATGTGTGACGCACCAATCCCATGCGGCGACGACTTTGTCGCTGTAGATGCTTCCGGCGGAGTTTTCGACTTTGAGGGCGTAAATTTTTGCATTGTAAGCTACGCCTCCGATGTAGCTGGCGACCGAGGCGAGGTCCCC
>JAKJEQ010000069.1 GCA_022705345.1 Planctomycetota bacterium
CCTTTGCTTGCCGAGACAATCAATAAAATCAAAGCCAATGCCGCAAACAATCCGTGCAGCATCGCTCCTGCTGTTGTCAATTTCCCTTTGGCATACATAGAAGCCAGTATAACGCCAATAACCGCCGCTATCGCAAACAAAATTACGGATGCAACATTTGTCATCGCACACCCTCCAAATAATTACACGATTATCACATTATTCCTTCTGCTGTAAATAAGCCGTAACCTTAATTCCGCCTCAGAATTACTAATTATAGTCAAATATATTTCTGCTTTAATCTTGTCTGGAATTGCCTTCTTTTGTATAATACCGCAAACCTGATTACAGATTATAATTATGCAAATTAGATTATCTTTATTGGCGATTATTTTAGCCGGCCTTTCATCCATAGCCTCCGCCGCTGGTGGAGCTTCTTTAGAGGAGCTTCAGAAGGAAGCAAATTCCGGCGACGTCGAAAGCCAATATTCCCTCGGCCTGATATATCACTTTGGCCGCGGCGTACCAAAAGATTACAATCAGGCAATCCTCTGGTACACAAAAGCCGCCGAACAAGGCAGCGCAAAAGCACAATACGAACTTGGACAGCTTTACCAGACTGGCCGAGGCACAACTATAAATTATCTCCAGGCCTTTCAGTTTTTCGCTCAGGCCGCAGTGCAGGAACACGCAAAAGCACAATACAGTCTTGCTTTGCTTTATAGCCAGGGTCTCGGCGTCGGACGCGATTATCCCGAAGCTATCGCCTGGTTGACCAAAGCCTCAAACAAAGGCCTCGCAGACGCACAGTACCAGCTCGGCTTGATGTACTACAAAGGAACAGGCGTCGAACAGGATGATGTTCTTGCACAAAAATGGCTGACAAAAGCTGCCCTGCAAAACAATCCCAAAGCACAATATCAGCTTGGGCTTTTCTATTGCAAAGACCGTGGAGATGAAAACCCGCACGATTACAAGGAAGCCGTAAAATGGTTCTCAAAAGCCGGTGCCGCAGGTCACGTCGAAGCTCAATACCTACTCGGTGTCATGTACTGCCGCGCAGAAGGCGTCCAGCAGGATTATAAAACCGCGGCAAAATGGTTCATCAAAGCCGCTTCGCAAGGTTCGTCACGGGCACAGCTTGTTCTCGGCGCCTGCTATTGGAACGGAAAAGGCGTCGAAGTCGATTATGCCGAGAGTCTTAAATGGATGTCGCTCGCTTCTATGAACGGCGACAAAGATGCAAAGTGGCTAAAAAAAGAGATTCGCGAAAAAATGACCCCAGCTCAAATCGAAGACGCTACAAGAAGGATAAACAAAGTTATAAAACTTAAAGGTTACATCGAGAAAAAAGACACGCCGCCCAAAGAAGAATACCAGAATACCCTAAATCAGGAAATCACTTCTACCGGGTTTCTCATTTCTTCTGACGGCTACATTCTCACCGCGCATCATTCGGTCGGAAGTTTGGAGACCGTCCAAATCGTTCACAACCAAACAAAATACCCTGCGAAAGTTATTGCGAAAAATGAATCGATTGACGCGGCAATTTTGAAAGTCGAAGGAGAAAATTTCCCGTATCTGCCGATTTCCATCGACAAGTCCGTCCAAATCGGCGACATGGTCTTTACGATAGGTTATCCCCAGATTTCACTTCAGGGCACAGAACCCAAATTCACCGAAGGTTCAATCAGTTCTCTTACCGGCACAGGCGACAATCCGCAATTTTTCCAGATCAGTGTTCCCGTCCAGCCCGGCAATTCAGGCGGCCCTCTTGTCAACGATAAGGGAGAAGTCATTGGCCTTGTCGTCGCAAGGCTAAATGATATGTCCTCACTTCTTACAACCGGCACCGTTTCGCAAAACGTTAATTATGCCCTCAAAAGTTCCCTGATTTTACCGTTTCTACAAACTGTTCCAGACCTGCCGTCGAAGATAAAATCGCACGGCTTCGCGCAGAACAGGGCTGCTGCGATTGAATCCGTAAAAAAATCCGTTATCCTGATCACCTCCTACAACTAAATAATTTAGGTATTCTACATAGAATAAGCAATATCCGGATTTCTCCATATATTCTAATTCTAACTTCTTATCAATAAAGTTTTTACATTCCTTTATTTTTAAATCGTCTTTTTGGTCTATTTCGTGAACCAATTTACGTTTTTTACTCGTTATTTCCTTGCAAAATCCTTGTTTATCTATACACTGTCCCTAATTTCGCGCATAATCATTTCGTATCCTGTAATCCGTGAAATGTGAAGCGGATACCGGATACGTTCACGAAATACGTTCACGTTTTTTATAAGGAGTTTGTACAGTGAAAAAATTTGCAAAAACTGGATTTTTGGTCGCTGTCCTGTTTATGGCGGCAGCGGCTATGGCACAGGAAGGTGCTGTTATTGACGAACTGGGGAAGGCTGTTGAACCGGTGACCCAGCTTACGGAGTCTGACTCAGCGGGTCTCGCTCTCTGGTGGATTGCGCCGCTGTCTTCGATCGCGGCTCTTGTGTTCGCATTTATGTTCTACAAGATGATGATGAGCGCAAATCCCGGAAACAGCAGAATGATTGAAATCGCACAGTATGTCAAAGAAGGCGCTTATGCTTATCTTTTTAGACAATACAGAGTCGTTGCGATAGTCTTTGTAGTTCTTCTTGTTATCTTTGCGATTCTCGCGAAAATGGGAATTCAAAATCCCTTTGTGCCTGTTGCGTTCTTAACAGGCGGTCTCTTTAGCGGTATTTGTGGTTTCCTCGGTATGAAAACCGCTACTAACGCTTCCAACAGAACAGCTCAGGGCGCAAGCGAAAGCCTCAACAAGGGCCTTACAGTCGCTTTCAGAAGCGGTGCTGTTATGGGTCTTGTTGTCGTCGGTTTCGGCCTTCTCGATATTTCGATTTGGTTCCTTATCCTCGACAAGCTTATTTATACCGCTCAGAATATGGCAAATGGCCTTTCTTTCCTCGGCCTTCAGCTCGTTCCCGCAGGTATGCACGCTGACCACAAGCTTGTTGAAATAACAACTACGATGATTACTTTCGGTATGGGTGCTTCAACACAGGCCCTTTTCGCTCGTGTCGGCGGCGGTATCTATACTAAAGCCGCTGACGTAGGTGCTGACCTCGTCGGTAAAGTCGAAGCCGGAATCCCGGAAGATGACCCAAGAAACCCGGCTACAATCGCTGACAACGTTGGCGATAACGTTGGCGATGTCGCCGGTATGGGCGCAGACCTTTACGAAAGCTATTGCGGCTCAATTCTCGCAACAATGGCTCTCGGTGCTGCTATGGCCGCAAAAAACGATGCTGACATCCTTAAATCAGTTCTCTCACCGATGGTTGTCGCAGGTCTGGGCATTATCCTTTCAATCGTCGGTATCTTCATGGTCAGAACAAAAGAAGACGCTTCTCAGAAAAATCTTCTTCGTTCTCTCCTCATCGGTACTCTCGGAAGTTCAGCTCTTATCTTGATTGCTCTGCTTGTCCTCGTCAAATTGGAATGGATTAGCTGGGGCATTTTCGGTTCAGTTGTTTCAGGTCTTGTCGCCGGTGTCGTTATCGGCCAGTTCACCGAGTATTATACTTCGGACGAATACAAACCGACAAAAGGTATTGCTGACCAGGCTAATATGGGCCCTGCCACAACCATCATTGACGGTTTTGCTACAGGTATGTACTCCGCGGGTCTGCCGGTGGTTACTATCGTTATAGGCATTATTTGTGCTTTCGCGTTCGCGGGCGGTTTTACATACCCGACTCTCGGCCTCTACGGTATCGGTTTTGCCGCCGTTGGTATGCTTTCAACTCTAGGCATTACACTGGCTACTGACGCTTACGGCCCAATCGCCGACAACGCCGGCGGTAACGCTGAAATGAGCGGACTCGGCGCCGAAGTCAGAAAAAGAACTGACGCTCTCGATGCTCTCGGAAATACTACTGCGGCAACAGGCAAAGGATTTGCTATCGGTTCTGCCGCGCTTACAGCTATGGCTCTTTTAGCTTCTTTCATCGAAGAAATCAGAATCTGGATTGGCCGTCTCGCTGACGCCGCCCCTGAAAAGGTTTATCAGGTAGGACAGTTTCTTTTCAGCTCCGCCGGACAGGTCGAAGGTTCTATCTCGGCGAGAACTGCCCCTATCGCAGATTTCGTCCATGCTTATGATTTGACTATTATGAACCCAAAACTCCTTTGTGGTCTCTTTATCGGGGCAATGATGGCGTTTGTTTTCTGTGCTATGACTATTAAAGCTGTCGGCAGAGCCGCTGGCGCTATGGTCAACGAAGTCAGAAGACAGTTCAGAGAAATCGCCGGAATTATGGAAGGCAAGGCAAAACCTGACTACGCAAAATGTGTTTCGATTTCCACCGGCGGCGCTCAGAGAGAAATGATTCTCCCCTCCCTGCTGGCTATTATTGTTCCCGTACTTACCGGTCTTTTCCTCGGTGTTCCGGGAATTATGGGTTTGCTTACAGGCGGCCTTACCTGCGGTTTCGTGCTCGCCATTACTCTTAATAACGCCGGCGGCGCATGGGACAACGCAAAGAAATACATCGAAAAAGGCGCTCATGGCGGAAAAGGCTCCCCGGCTCACAAGGCCGCTGTTGTTGGCGACACCGTTGGCGATCCGTTCAAAGATACTTCAGGCCCAAGTCTTAACATTCTCATCAAGTTAATGACTATGGTCAGCGTCGTTTTCTCGGGCGTTATCGTCAAATTTGCTCCAATTATCGCTGAGTACCTGCATCTGGGCAAATAGTTGACTTATAAGTTAATAATCTGTATCCTATCGGGGTCGGGAATTATTTCCCGACCCCTTTTTTTTAATGGCAGAACCATAGGGTCTGTCAATCAGTAATATAATTCGTGTTTTGATAAATATTATAAAAGGATAAACTTGGCTAAGAAAAAAACTGCTGTAAAAAAGTCTTCAAAAAAGAAACTTGAAATAACCGCCAAACAATTCGCACTTGAAGCGGCAAAAATCGCTCACGAGCGTCACTGCACCGATGTTGTAATACTTGATCTTACCGGCAAAAGCCCTGCAACCGATTTCTTCGTTATCGCAACCGGCACAAGCGACCGCCAGACTCGTACTGTTGCTGACGAAATTACCGAATACGGCAAAAAGCATAAATTCAATATCTTTGGCCGCGCAGGATATGAACAGGGCAAATGGGTACTGCTCGATTTCGTCGATGTAGTTGTCCACATCTTTGACCAGGAGTTCAGAGAGTACTATGATTTGGAACTTCTCTGGGGCGACGCCGAAAAATTAAAAATTGAATAAATATAATATATCTCTGTGTCCTCTGTGATCTCTGTGATCTCTGTGGCTAAAAAAATAAATTAAAACTCTGTGGCTATGAAAACCATAATTGAACTAATCTCGCAGCGAATAGCTGATGCCATCCAAAAAGTAACAGGCCAAAATATTTCCGCAATCGTAACTGCCGCCACTGACCCCAGATTCGGCGACTACCAGAGCAATAACGCTCTTTCACTTGCAAAACAGTTAAAAGCGAATCCTCGTCAGCTCGCAGAAAAAATTATAGCTGAATTAATGATTGACGATATTTGCCAAACTCCTGAGATCGCTGGCGCAGGCTTTATTAATTTAAGATTGAAATCCGAGTTTATTAAAGATTATCTTTCACAAATAAAAAACGACACAGAAAACTTCGGCATAGAAAAATCTGAAAAATCAAAAACCGTCGTCGTGGACTTCTCCGGCCCGAACATCGCAAAGCAAATGCACGTCGGTCACCTGCGCAGCACTATTATAGGTGATTGCATCTGCCGTATGCTCTCGCAAGCAGGCTCAAACGTCATCCCCCAAAACCACATCGGCGACTGGGGCCTGCAAATGGGAATGCTCATCGCTATAAGTGACGACTTAAAGCAAAATAATAACAGCGATGTTCAGCACAAACTCGACACGCTCGAAAATACCTATAAACTTGCAAACCAGAAATTCAAAGACGATCCTTCATTCGCCGACAAATCGCGCAAATCAACTTATAACCTTCAGAACCACGAATTTTCAGCGATAAATCAATGGCAGAACTTCAGAAAGATCACTCTCGATGCCTGCAATGAAATTTACAAATATCTATCCGTAGGTTTAAACGATGACAATATCCGCGGCGAAAGTTTCTACACAGACAAATTGTCTGCGGTCGTCAACGATTTGAAAAACGCAGGCCTTGCCGTCGAATCCGAAGGCGCTGTTTGCGTTTTCCCCGAAGGCTTCAAAACAAAAGAAGGCAATCCAATGCCTTTCATCATTCAAAAAACTGATGGCGCTTTTCTTTACGCAACAACCGACCTGGCCGCTCTGCGTTTCCGCATAAATGAATTGCACGCCGATGAAATCATTTACGTTACAGATGCCCGCCAAAAACTCCATTTCGAAATGCTCTTCAAAGTCGCCGAAATTGCCGGCTGGAAAAAGAACACAAAACTCGTTCACGTTACTTTCGGCTCGGTACTCGGGGAAGACGGCAAACCGTTAAAAACACGTTCAGGCGAAAATGTAAAATTAAAAGAGCTTCTCGACGAAGCCGTAAAAAGAGCTAAGCAGGTTGTCGAAGATAAAAACCCAGACTTGCCCGAAAATGAAAAAGAGCAAATCGCCCGCGCCGTAGGTATCGGCGCCGTCAAATACGCCGACTATTCCAACAACCGAACCAGCGACTATATTTTCAGCTTTGATAAAATGCTCGCAATGGACGGCAACACCGCACCATATATGCAGTATGCTTATGCGCGTGTGAAGTCCATCGGCCGCAAAGGTCAGGAAAAAGGCATCGACACCGCAAAAGAATTAAGCCAGTTAAAAGAAATAATCTTAAGCGAACCTGCTGAGTTTGAACTCGCCAAACAGATTATCCGCTACAGCGAAGCCTTCAGCATCGCAATCTCCGATTTCAAACCGAATTTCCTCACTGCGTACCTTTACGATTTAGCAGGCCGATTCAGCGCATTCTACAATGCCTGCCCCGTCCTCGATGCCGAGCCGAACATAAGAGCCTCGCGCCTTCTGCTCTGCGAACTAACCGCGCAGATTATCCGCCACGGCCTCGAAAATCTTTTGGGCATAAAAATCATAGATAGAATGTAGTGCCAGTCATTGCGTGGCTGTCGAAGACGCCGTGGCAATCTCAAACACTATTAGATCAATTTGGGTAGTTTAAAAAATAGGAAAAAAATTATGAAAATTGCAAATGATTCATTTCCCGTCAGCACAAACGCCCGCAATGAAATGATCGACATCACTGACAAAGTCAGCAGCGCTGTACGCAAATCAGGAATCGCAAACGGCTCGGTCCTCGTTTTCTGTCCGCACACAACCGCCGCGATAACAATCAACGAAAACGCCGACCCTGACGTCACGCACGACATCCTTCTGACCCTCTCGTCGCTCATCCCCCACAATCGCGCAGGCTATCGGCACTCCGAAGGCAACTCGGACGCCCACACCAAAAGTTCTCTCGTAGGATGCAGCGAAACTGTCATAATCACTGATAATCGGTTGAACCTCGGAACCTGGCAGGGGATATATTTCTGCGAATTCGATGGCCCTCGAAGAAGAACCGTCAACCTTCAAATCACCGGCCAATAGCAAAAATGTGAATTTGGATAATGACTGCTTAAGAATTGTAGATATAAATCAGGGAGAAATCTATTTTCATCCTTTGCGGGTATAAGCAATAAAATGGCGAGACGGTCAAAGTGGCTGGGGGGGAACCACTGGCTTGACACTGCCTCGCTGAGGATTTTTATAAAACGACATCTTTATTATAGCATCTTATCGTTACGAAGTCAAGGAATTCCAGGGTTTGCCTGCTACCATAAAATCAGAATTTTAAAGATATGTCAAGGACTTTTTTTAAGTATTTTTTCAAAAAAACTTTAAGCTTGAATTTACGGAAACTTTATATTTAGATTATACTCTTGGTAACAATTTTCATTCTTTATTTGTGAGTTATATTCGAAATGACTAAGAGAAATGATTCGGCAGTAGCCGAAAAAATCATAAAAACTGCTAAAAACGTTCAGGAAAAGATCCTCAAAAAACAGAAGCCAACAATGTCAACACCTGTTCGTTCGCTTAATAATGTCAAATATCACTCTGACGCCGGACATTTTGAAATCCTCGGCAAAAACAAAGTCAGAACCCTGACCGTCAGCACCGTGAAAACTTTCGCGCAAACACTAAAGATGATGTCCCTCTCGAAGGATCTCATCGATACAAACGACATGGCAACCAAAAGAGAGGCCTACTACATCTCCAAAAACTGGGGCAAAGCAGGTTTCGAAGAACAGCCCGAATCGGACACAATCATGGACGATGTCGAGGCTATGTTCGGCGTCAACCGCGAACAGCTCAAATTCATCCCGGAAGAAAAAGGCGGCGAAGTCGCTGGCAAACTCGTCGTCATAGACCAGGACGCAAAAGGGAGCAAACTCAAAATCGATTGCACCAAATTCGGCTCCGGCTCGTATTCAATCCCCATCGACGTCGAAGGCCTCGAATTCTCCAGCAACGCGAAATTCATCCTCGCGATCGAAACCGCCGGTATGTTCCAGCGGCTCGTCAAATACGATTACTGGGAAAAGAACGATTGCATCCTCATCAGCATGGGCGGCGTCCCGACCCGCGCATGCCGTCGATTCATCCGCAGACTTTCGGACAAATTGAAAATTCCCGTTTACGCCTTCGTCGATGGCGACCCTTACGGATATTTCAATATTTACAGAACTTTAAAAGTCGGCTCAGGAAACGCTGCCCACCTTAACGAATATTTCTGCGTCCCAAAATCAAAGTTTCTCGGCGTTACACCGCAGGACATTATCGATTATAAACTCCCGACGCACCCGTTGAAAGACGTCGACATAAAGCGTGCTAAAGACGCCCTCAAAAACGACCCGTTCGTAAAACATCATAAACCATGGCAGGCCGCAATGAACCAGATGCTCAATATGGGCGTTCGTGTCGAACAACAGGCTTTCGCCAAGCACGGCCTCGATTTCGTCGTCAACGAATACCTGCCGCGAAAACTTAAAAACACCGCGAAATTTCTCCCGTGATTTTATCTGTATAGAAGGAACTATGAATAAAATCGCTGACAATCTGAAAAAATTGCAGGACAACATCGCCGCCGCTTGTGCCCGATGCTCCAGAGACCTTTCGGAAATAACAACCGTCGTCGTCACGAAATCCGCCAACATCGACATGATTAAGGAGGTCGTCCGACTCGGCTGCACTGAGCTTGGCGAAAACCGCGTTCAGCATTTAAAGATTACCGCCGAAGACCTCGACCTTTTCATTAGCCAAAATGCCGCTGACCCATCGATTCCCAAATATATTAACTGGCACATGATTGGACATCTTCAAAGAAACAAAGTACGACAGCTCCTGAAAAATTGTCAATTTATACATTCAGTCGATACACTGCGAGTCGCAGAAGAAATCAGCAGAGATTCCGAAAAATTATCCCTGACCCCCAAAGTTCTGATGCAGGTCAACTGCTCGCAGGAACCGCAGAAATATGGCGTCCCTGTCGGCGCAGCGATTCACCTTGCAGAACAAATAGTCACAATGCCCAACCTCCAGCTTGTCGGCCTGATGACAATGGCACCGCTGACTTTAAATAAAGACATCGTCAAAGAAAGTTTCGAGAGAGCACGCGAACTCTTCGAAGAAATCAAAGGCGAAAAAATCGCCGGCCCTGAATTCAGACATCTAAGTATGGGTATGAGTCAGGACTACGAAATCGCGATTGAATTCGGCGCAACAATTCTCCGCATCGGCTCGGCAATCTTCTCCGGTTAAAATTGTCATCCTGAGCGCAGTGAAGGATCTGGCCTTATTATTTACACTTGCGGCACTGGCGGAACTGCCCTGTCAAAAATCGGCCATCGCGAGAACGCCAAAACGCAAAGAATTATCAAACTTCCAACAAACGGCACAAATACTAAAAACGCAAATGCGCCGCTGTAGCCCGCTTTGGAAAATATCTTCCACCACAGAAAAAGTTTAATTAGAACAACCACCAGCGTAACGATACAAAACACAAGGAAAAAGATAATAATAAACGGCGCCGCCATTACAGCAGGATCAACATTATTTCCCATTTTTTGTCCTCTCAAAAGGTTTATAGGCCGATAAAATCCTAATTTAACAATCGCTTTATGTCAACAAATTCTCTTCACAAGTACCCCGCCCTTTTTGCCGAAAATATAAGTATATTTAACGCTTTATTAAGGATTACAATCTTGGCTAATTCAAATAAGAACACCGTGCTTTTCTTCGATGCACTCTTTATTTGTGCTGGCGGTTCCATTAAACCCGAGCTGCAGAAAATTTTAGATACAGAAAATTTCAACTGGAAAAAAACCGACTTCGATTTCTTCCTTGAAACCGAATTTTATCCCGAAACTGTCGGCACCGCTGTCATTGATACAGAGTACATCCAGCCCGACCTGATTGAAATTATCAAGCTGCTCGACAGGGCAAAAATCCCGACGATTATCTTCGGCGAATCTGAAAACCTCGACATCGCGCATTTCAAAATGCTCAACATCATCGGAAAAACTTCAGCTCGTCAGATCGTTCCCGTTATAAAGATCAGCAACGTCTATCGCAAACCAAAATTCCAGCCCCTCATCGTGGACGTTACGCAAAAAGAATACCACGCCGAACAGCTCGAACATCAATTAAAAATGGCCGGCCTCG
>JAKJEQ010000006.1:0-13612 GCA_022705345.1 Planctomycetota bacterium
GGTATGATCCTGAACCGAAGATAAAAACTTTTCCTGCATCCGATGAATATCACACTAAAACTACTGGCATAAATCAGCTATGGCAGATTGATGCGACATATTTAAAAGTTGATCGTTGGGGCTGGTTTTATCTTATTACAATACTTGATGATCACAGCAGGAAGATTATTGCATGGCAATTAAGACCAGCTATGAAGTCAGGTGATTTTAGTGATGTTGTTGAATTAGCATGTGAATCTACTGCTATGCATAATGTGCCTATAAATGATCGCACTAAATTATTGAGTGATAATGGTGCATCTATAAATAAGGAATGTATCTGTTGTGTAGCTGTTGGTGTTGGTACAGATGGTTTTAGAGATATACTTGGCAAAAAGTTCGTGATGGAGCGGAAGAAACGTTTAGTTATTATCATTATCCCTCAGACTGACAAGAGTTGTAGGCTGCTTGCCGGATGGCAACAGTGCATTGATGTTAGCTGTGGCATATATAGCGGTACCAACCAAATGGGTCAGCAAGCGATATATGAGTATGGATAGATTGCAGGAAATGGAAGTAGAAAACGCGGTGATGTCCGATAAAAAAATAGCCTGCCCCTCGGGCCAGGCAGTAGCTTAGTTGTGATGAAAGCTGTGAGCCATATGAAGAACCTTGGATAGGCGAAAAATCCTTGACACTACCTGTTATTTTCTAATATATAAGTTTCTGTAAGTACTGGGCGGCAGGCCATGAAATTTCTTGAAAACACGAGAAAAATGGTAAGGATCATTGAATCCGAGCGCATACCCGACTTCATTAACCGAAAGCTTAGAAGTCAACAGTATGGTTGAGGCTTTATTCAGTTTCAATCTCATTAAATATTCATGAGGTTTAATTTTGCCATATTGACGAAACAGCCTTGCCATATAACGAATATTCACTGCGCAGGCATCAGCGACTTCGGAAGAAGAAAATGTCTTTGTGAAATTATCATCGATATATTTTTTGCATCTTTGATAAGTTTCCCTGGATTGGGAAAAATCGTTTGTTGGATATTTGATGTTGGCCGCCTGTCTTAGCATCAAGATTCTTAATAAATTGCAGCAGATTTGTTGTGAAAAAAGAGCTTTTTCAAGGGCTGTTTTCACAATAGCTTTCAAAAGGTAAAGTGTTTCGCTTTGTGAAGCAACATCTATAATATATTTGGACGCTAAAGTACTTTGTTCAAAAAGCCGGGGGGCTTCACTGCCGGTAAAGATGATGAAAATATGTTCGAGCGGATTTGATGTGTCACTTTGATAAAAATGAGGATTATGCGGTGTGAAGCCGGAAAGTATCCCCTGTTTCAAAGGGAATGTTTGAGAGTCTATTGAAAAAGTTCCTTTTCCACTAATTGTGTATTTTATTACGTAATAAGGATAACTCTTGCGGTTTATCATGTAATCCG
This sequence comes from Planctomycetota bacterium, assembly GCA_022705345.1. GTDB lineage: Bacteria > Planctomycetota > Phycisphaerae > Sedimentisphaerales > UBA12454 > UBA12454. The sequence continues at coordinate 1,427 of JAKJEQ010000006.1, forward strand.
AGGCGCATTTTTCATACCCTCCGCAAACAATCGCCAATTCCTTTTTGTAATTGGGTTCAGTTTCATAATAAAAGTATTCTGCAGTCAGGACGTGTCCGGGCAATCCGTGAACATACTTGCGTTTAATTATATTGCTGTAATCCTGCTTTTGGGGCATAGGTAAACCAAAGTTCCTTTTGTCCATTATTTTGTTACTTTTTGCTATGGATGTCAATACAAATTTCTTTAATATTTATGTTCTATTTTGAAAGGAACGGATAATGAAAATCAGTTCAAGTTACTGGATGTTTGAAGGCGGGTTAGAAGGTAAAAGGCCGATTATAGAAGCAATGACAGAAGCCAAAAAGCTCGGATTTGATGCGATAGAGCTCTGCATAGCCGGCCAAGGAGTTCTTACCGACAAAACCACAAAAGAAGAATGCAAAAATATCGTCTCTGAAGCTAAAAAAATCGGAATAGAAATTTCAAGCGTCGCAAGCGGTGAAAGCTGGGGCAAATCTCCTACAGCAAACGATGCCAAAATCCGCAAACAAATTATTGAATTTACTAAAAAAGCTCTCCATGTAACAAAATGGCTTGGCACAGATGCTTATTTGTTTGTGCCGGGAGCGGTGGATGTTTTTTTTATGCCTGACGCAGACGTGATACCTTATGATATTTGCTATAAAAGGGCGAAAGAAGCTGTAACTAAACTTATACCCACAGCTGAAGAAATTGGTGTTGCAATTGCAATTGAGAACGTATGGAACAAGTTCCTTTTAAGTCCGCTCGAAATGAAAAATTTTATTGACGATTTTAAATCAAAAAGGGTCGGGGCATATTTTGATGTTGGAAATGTACTGCTGACCGGATATCCTGAACAATGGATAAAAATTCTTGGCAAACGCATCAAACGGGTGCATATTAAGGATTTTAGGAAATCAGCAGGCACTGCCGAAGGTTTCGTCGATTTGCTGGATGGCGATGTTGATTTTACTGCCGTAAAAAAAGCCCTTGCAGCCATAGGTTACAAAGGTTTTGTTACTGCGGAAATGATACCGTATTCGCCGGGCAGACCTGAAAAGACAGCAAAAGCTATGAAAAAAATTTTTAAATAAAGGAATAAGAAATGATTAAAGCAGGGATAATTGGATTAGGCTTTATGGGCAAAATGCACTTTAATTGCTATAAGGCTATGAAAAATGTGAAAATAGCAGCTATTTGTGATATAGATGAAAGTAAATTTAATAAAACCGACGGCATCGCGGGAAATATCAGTGGAGCAGAAAAACCGCTTGATTTAGCAGGCATTAATTTATATGCAAATTTCGAAGAAATGCTCGCAAATGAAAAACTGGACGTGTTATCAGTTACTCTGCCGACATATCTTCATTGTGAACACACTATAAAAAGTCTAAAAGCGGGCATAAACACCTTTTGCGAAAAACCGATGGCAATGACCATAAAAGAATGCCAAAAAATGGCTGACGCAGCAAAGAAATCCAGAAAATTGTTGCAGATTGGTCATTGCATTAGATTTTGGCCTGAATACGCTAAGGTTAAAGAAATTATCGATTCGGGCAAGTACGGCAAAGTTATGTCTGCAACATTTCAGCGTTTGAGTCTAACGCCCACATGGTCGTGGAATAACTGGCTTTTGCAAAAAGAGAAATCAGGCGGTGCTGCTCTGGATCTGCACATTCACGACAGCGATTATGTTCAGTATCTTTTTGGAATGCCGAAAGAAGTTTTCTCTCAAGGCGCAAAAGGCCCAAGCGGCGATTACGATCATGTCGTTACGAGTTTTCTCTACAATGACGGCAAAGCAGTTACCGCAGAAGGAGGCTGGATAGCAAAGCCAGGTTTTGGATTCGAAATGAGCTTTAATATTATGCTCGAAAAAGCGACTATCTCTTTTGACTGTACACGCAATCCGGTGTTTAAAATCGCTGCGGATAAAGGCAAGATCATAATTCCCAAAGTTGCTCCAGGCGATGGATATTCGATTGAGCTTGCACACTTCATTAAAGCTGTAAACGGAAAATCAGTTCCAGATATTATTAATCCTCAGGATTCCCTCAATTCTGTTAAAATAATTTTGGCCGAGAAAAAATCCTGTGACACATTAAGAAAAGTATCCTTGAAATGAAGTTTTGCGGCAAATGGCCTATAGGCGTATGCAGCTGGTCACTGAAAAATGATGCCGCTAAGCTGGAAAAATTGAAATCTGATACCGGTATAAGCCATATTCATCTCGCGTTTGCTCAGGCTTTGTTGCCGGGAGGGCATGCTTTTCTTGAAGAAATAGAGCGACAACAATGGCAAATAACCGCTGCGATGATCGGATTTCCGCATGAAGATTACTCGACTCTTGACAGCATTAAAAATACCGGGGGTATTGTCCCCGATGAATTCTGGGAAAGTAATAAAATACTGGTCCTCAAAGCTGCTGATTTAGCTTCATCGCTTGGAGTGAAGTATCTTGAGTTTCATTTTGGTTTCATTGATGATAGAAATATAGTTTTCGCTGATCGTGTGAAGTTTCTTGCAGACTATGCAGCAAAAAAACATGTTGTTCTGCTTATGGAAACCGGACAGGAAACGGCGCAGACACTGGCCTGCTTTCTTGAAAGAATGCAGCATCCCGCTCTTGCTATTAATTTTGACCCTGCAAATATGATTCTGTACGGAAAAGGCGATCCTATTCAGGCGGTAAATTTTCTTGGGAAATGGATTAAGCATGTGCATATTAAGGACGCTATATGTTCGCCTATTCCCGGACAATGGGGTAAAGAGGCTGCTTGGGGCAGCGGGCAAGTGGAACAAAATGCATTTTTAACTGCTCTGGAGAAAAGCGGATATTCGGGTGCGCTTGCGATAGAACGCGAGGGCGGCGAAACGCGTTTTGAAGATATCAAAAGAGCTGTCCAAAAGTTAAGCTGATTATGAGCGCCAAAGTCATAAATTTAATACCTGCGGATGCAAAAGAAATTAAAATAGCAATAGCAGGTATGGGAAAGATGGGAACGTACCATTTAAATGCTTTACGGCAACTTGCCGCCGGCGAGATAGAGGACTATTATAAGGGCGACATTAATTATCAGCTGCGCAAAATACGTGTCTGCGGCATCTGTGACAATAATCCGATTCATCTAAAATCGTTTGATGGACTAAAATCCTTCGATAATTTGCAGTATTTGATAAAAAAGTGCAAACCTCATATTATAATTATTGCGACACCTACGAATACACATAAGGATTTTGCACTGGAGGCTTTGAATTATGGAATACACACTTTTGTTGAAAAGCCAATTGTTACTGAACTTTCACAGTTTGAACAATTGAAATCTCTCGCGGATGAAAAAGGGTGCAGATTGATGGCAGGTCATGTTGAGCGATATAATCCTGTAAGTATCAAAATTATATCTTTGCTCAAAAATGCCAGCCCCGCGACGGATAGCTATGCTTTTAAGCGTACTCAAAAACATGATGTCAGAATTACAGATGATATATTGATTGACAAAGTAATACATGATTTGGATTTATCGCAATATTTTTTTGATGAAATCAGAGACTTTAAAATAAATAATTTCAAATTAGTCGATGGCCGGGTTTACGAAATATCTCTTTGCCTCGAGCATGAAAATGGGGTTAAAGGCAATTTGTTTGTTTCATGGCTCGATGAGCAGCAAACCAAGAAAAGGCTTGTGGAAATCCATCAGGGAGGGCATATTTGGAAAGGAAATTTTGTCTCGAAACAATTGTGGGTTGATGATGCAGAAATAAAATGCCAGGTCGATGGCATGATAAATCCGTCCAATAATCAGATCAAGGATGAGCTGGTTGATTTTATTTCATTTTGTATCGATGAAGATTCAGTCAAAAAAATTACTCCATTACTTTCTTTAGAGGAAATAAGCCAGTCGATAAAATGGCTTGAGAAAATTAACTTGAAAATATATCGAGATTTAATTCCCAGCAATGACACGGATAGAGATTGCCTGAAATAAAGCAGGTTTGATTTTATACGGCAAGGATTTGTAGAGAGTCGGCAAATGTTAGGACCAGTTTTTCGTTCTTTTTTGAAAGGCCGATTTTTTTAAGAGTATCTATAATTTTTTTCTGCGGATTTTTTAGATTATTTTTGAAAGCAAGCGGGTACACGCCTGCGGAGAAGCTGAAGAACTCGCGAGTTTTTTCGTCCGGATGAAACGCTGCGATCCAGCAGTGCGGTTTGAAACGGGAAATCTTGCGGGGCATATTTTCTGCCGATACGGCGGCGATAAGTTTTATATCGGAAACCTGAGTTGCTTCGAAAACGCTCATCGAAAGAATATCCTCAACCGGCGCTTTGCGAAATTCCGGGAGGTTCTCAAAATAGCGTTCCATATCGAATTTCAGGACATCGGCGAATTTGCTTTCGGTGTTAGCGGCGATGGAGGCCATCATTCGCACGGTCTGAATGGGAAATTTTCCTATTGCGGTTTCTTCGGAAAGCATAACGGCGTCCGTGCCGTCGATTATTGCGTTGGCGACATCTGTAGCTTCGGCGCGGGTGGGGCGGAGGTTCTGGGTCATAGATTCGAGCATTTGAGTTGCGGTGATTACGGGGATGCCCTTGATGTTTGCTTTTCGAATCAAGTTCTTCTGTATCATTGGGACCTGCTCAATGGGAACCTGCACGCCGAGGTCGCCGCGTGCAACCATGATCGCGTCTGCGGCATTGGTTATTTCATCAATGTTTCTAACTGCCTCATTTCGTTCAATTTTGGCAATGACGTAAACTTTTTTGCCTTTCTTTTTAGCGAATTTTTTTATTTTTATAATGTCAGTGGCGCTGCTTACGAAGGAAACGGCGAAGATATTGATCCCGTTTTTCAGGCCGAAGTCGATAAATTCAAAATCGCGTTTTGTAATAGCATCAATGGAAAGATTTGCATCGGGGAGATTTAGTCCTTTGTTTGAGAGCAGCTGGCCGCCGACGATGATTTCGCAATAGATATCGCTTTTGAGGATGTTGCGAACTTTGAGCTGAATGAATCCGTCATTAAGATAGATGCTGCTGCCGGTAGAGACGCTTTGAGGCAATTGCTTATATTTAACAGGAATAAAAATCTGTGAGCCGGGGATATTTCGGGTCGTGAGCGTGACGTATTCGCCTTTTTTGAGGGTAAGCGGCTGGTTTTGCAGTTTTCCAATTCGGATTTTCGGGCCGGGCAAATCTATCATAATGGCAACAGGCAGGTTGAGCGATTCTGCGGCGGCACGGATTCGAAGGATATTTTCGGTATGTTCAGCGAGGTCTGCGTGCGAAAAGTTAAGTCTCGCGACATTCATTCCATTCAGGATTAAATCTTTTAAAACCTCAGGATGTCTTGAGGCCGGGCCTATTGTGCAGACGATCTTGGTTTTGTGCGCTGGCAGTTTCATAGAATCAATATAAAGCAAAATACAAAGAAAATAAATATAAAATAGAATTAAGTTTTTTCCTTAATTGTTAAATAAGTAAATACCGAGTACAGTTATATTATGAATCCCGATACATGGCTTGACGCGATTCCCCTTTGGGGCATTTTTCTGCTGACTGTAGCAATTGTGATGGCCGCAATAAAGGTCGGCACATATCTGGGCAATCATCGCCGAAAAAAACCTGACCACGAAAGCGAGGCCTCGCTTGGCACAATCATCGGTTCGACCCTTGCGCTGCTTGGGTTTTTGCTGGTGTTTACGTTCGGCATTGCGGCAGAACGTTTCGATGAGAGGAAGGGACTTCTGCTTGAAGAAATAAACGCGATAGGGACAACGCATCTTCGAGCGGGACTTTTGCCTGAGCCGCATAAAACCGAAGTTCGAAAACTGCTTAGAGAATATGTGGATTTGCGTGTGAACCTTGAAGCGAAAGTTACGAAGCCGAACCAGATTAGAGAGACGGAGAAAAAATCCGAGGCATTGCAGCAAGAGATGTGGAAGCAGGCGGAGGCATTAAGCACGAGCCAAAGAGATGCGGTAAGCGCATTATTTATAAATTCCCTTAACGATCTGATTGACTTGCACACCAGCAGACTTACGATTTTTATGTATCGTATTCCGATGATAATCTGGTATGTGCTTTATAGTTCTACGGTCATATCAATGCTTGCGGTGGGTTACCAGGCGGGAATTTCGGGCAAAAAAAGTTTCAAAAATTCAATTGTTCTGGCTTTAACTTTTACTGTGGTGATAATGCTGGTGATGGATTTGGACAGGGCAGTTTCGGGCACGCTGAGGGTAAGTCAGAAACCGATGCAGCAGCTGCGGCTGAAGTTGAAACATACGACAGAATTGGAACCATGGCTTAATGAGTGATTTCAATATCTGAAAATAGCAGCGATGGGTTCACCTGTCTTCATTAGATTTTTATTCATGGGAAAGACTCTGCCTTCTGTTTTGAGAGTGTATATCACGGCAAGGTTCAATAAATCTTCATCTCCTTCGCGTTTTTCATTGTGAGTTTCAATCGTAAGCGACGAAAAATTGAATTTGCCAAAGATATGATGATTTTCACTTACAAAGATCGTATCAACCCGGCCCATATAGGCGGCCTGGAGAATGGTATTGATATCTGTTGATGTTTTGTTTGTATTGGAGAAATCATTGTAAAGGGCCGTATATTTTGCTTCATCTTTTTTGATGTAGCCGACAATTATATCCCATGCCTGCATGTGGAGGTTATCAGCGCTGACCTGGTCGGGGTTGCCGTGGATGCCTTTGCTTACAAGGTGCGGGTATGAGCTGTGCATTCTGTACATAGCTTCAATGTATTCCACTGCGGCTATGACGAGAGGAGCATTTTGATTGAAGATTCTTTTGTCAACGGCAGCGGCGACAGACTGGACGAATCTTTCGGTATTTTTTTTGCCAAGTTTGAGATCAGCAGAGCCGTAGTACATTGTTCCCTGGCCGCTGATGCTGCCGGGCGGCAGCGAACGTGCCATGACGTTGTCCTCGGCAATATCGAATCGCAGCATTTCTTCGATGCTCTTGAAAGTACCGGGTAGGTCTATTTCAGTTTTGTTATGATGAGATGCTTCGAAAAGCTGAACTCGATGCTGACTCAGCAGCAGCAGGTAAAAAATTCCTTCATCGATAAAAGAAGGTATGAGCGGCAGTATGTGGAGATAATCGCCTACGTAAATGTTCGTTTTAGGTTCAATGCATAAATGGTTATACTGTGAAAACTGCGGTGTGATGAACATTGCAAGTCCTTTGCCTCGTTCCTGCCAAAAGATATTGTACGTGAGCAAATCATAAGCCGGGCTCAATAAATATTCAGCTTTTTCCTGCGGCAGATGCTTTTTTAAAATGTCTCGGCACTTGGTAATCAGATTTTTGAATCTTATCGGGTTTTCGCGAAGTTCCTGACCGGTGATGTGCGTTGGCATATATAATGAAACGCTTGGAAATACTTTACTTTCTATTAATTTTCTCAAGTCGATTGGAGTCGGCCATTTCATTTATGAACCCTGAAATAAGACAACATATTTTATTAAAACATATCGCCCGTGAAATAGGGGATAGGCTTTATTTTAAGGCGTAAAACGCTTAAGAAATATTTTTCTTAAATTTGCCGATTAAAAACTGTAAAATGTAGATTATGGAAAAATTGAATTTAAAAGCAACAGGATTGGATTTGTCTGTAATATTTGTCAGGTCCGTCAAAGCTCGCCGGCTGAGGATTTCTATAGCACCTTTCAAGGCAGTGAGGATAACATATCCGGCGAAGGTATCTCAAAAAACGGCGCAGGAGTTTTTTGAATCGAACATTGAATGGGTCAAAAAGACCGTTTTGAGGATGAAGGACATTGAACAGCGAGCTGTTAAGCCTGTCGAGCTTCCGAAAATAGACGTAAAGCAATCCGCAGAATATCTGTACATAAAATTAAAGGAAATCGCGGAGAAGCACAATTTCAGTTTTAACCGGGTTTTTATAAGGAATCAGCGAACACGGTGGGGAAGCTGCAGTTCGAAAAATAATATTAATCTAAATATAAACATTGTTCGGCTGCCCGCGGAATTGCAGGAATATATTCTGCTGCATGAGCTGGTTCATACGAGGGTAAAAAATCACAGCTGCAGATTCTGGGATGAGCTTGAAAAATATGTCGCCAATGCGAGGCAGGTTGCGAAGAAACTTCGGAGGCATAGTTTGAGGTCGCTGCATTACGCGGCGTGAGATTAGCGGCATGTACCGCTCGCCATGCAGGCGATTTTCAGGCTTGCAACGCCGTCTTCGAGCGATGCGCGGAGTTTGTGCTTTGGGTTTTGAGGGCTATAACATCGCGCAGGAGCGTGCGGACGCAATCGGCGTAAACCTGCTGTTTGCGATGGCTGATTCTAAAGGAGCCTTCGACCATCTTTGTTATATCGTATTTTATTCCGCCGCTGCGAAGCGGGTGATTTGTGTAGCGAATGAGATTCGATGCCTTTGTTTCTTTTCTTATTTCAATTCCGGGAAGTAATTTTATATCTTCGAAAGAATCTTTGTTTACCAGCGCGCGAAAATTTCCTTCGAGTGGAAGCCAGCCTTCGATGTCGAACTCTGCCAGGTCGTAGTTAAGGCGAATCGAGGTGCGTTCGAAAAAGCCGGGGCGGGAAAACGAATGATAATGTGAGGCGATAAGGCCGTTTTCGTGCAGGACGCAGGCTAAGACCTGATCTTCCTGGCCGGGGTTGCGGTTGTGTTTGAGACTGACGACGCGAAGAAAATCTCGGCCGGAGAATAAAATTCAGTTAACAACAGTTTTTTGCTTAATCGACTTTAATACCGAGATAATTCGAAAGCTCGCGGAAATGGTCGCACCAACTTTGTGCCTGTTGGTCTCCGGATTTTGCTTTAATATCCATTTCGGGATATTTTTTCCTTGTTATGACAAACAGGATATTTTGGGCAGTATGCAAATTTAAATCCGGGACGATTTCGAGGAGTATGCCGATCAACTGCGAGGTTCTATCGATAAGCTTGATATCTTCGGGAGAATTTTCAAGTTTCCCCATAAGATAATTAATTTTGTGGCTTGCTTCGTAGCCCAGCGTAGAAGTATCGATTCGCAGGGACAATTTGACAACTTGGTCGGCGAGTCTTCTAAGGGCGGGCAGGTCGGTTTCCTGACAGCGCATTTCATTACAGAGGTCCTTGTTGATAATGAACTCGGCCGGTGCGCAAAGAGCGCTGGGCAGGGGCATGTGAATGCCCCGCATAATCTGCATAATAGTGAAGTTGTGTTCGTATATGTGCCTGAAGGTCGCCTCGATTTCCTCCCATGTCGATGAAAGAAGCTGATTGAGAACGCGTCTCTGCTGGTCTTTGAAGAGGTGCCATAGAGAATAATTATTTCCCCTGAAGAAGATACTCATGACTCTCATAACCTCAGTTGTGTCGCCTTTCGCGAAGGCAGTTTTTAAATCCTCCTTCATTTTTTCGAAATCCTTGTCCTCGCTTCGCGCATAAACCGAGCAAATCAGGTTATGATCCCCGAAGTGCAGAACTGCAAAGTCGATAAGATGCTTTTCAAGCACTATATTGGATTGAATAGTGGCACGTCCGACGGCGAGGACCTGGATGCCCATTTCTATACGTTCGAAAAAATCGACTTTTGTTGAATAGCAGTAAATTTCTTTTCTTTCATCGAATTCCTCGAAAATCAGACTTGCGGCAAGGTGCGCGCCGACCCTGTTCAAATCGATCGAAGAGTTTTTGACAAGCATCTGGTAAACTTTTTTGCCGTTTTCGTATTCTTTGGCGTTGCAGGGCGCGTTTTCGAGAATCGATTCGAACTGGGTCTCGAGGTCTCTTGCGCTGATTTCCTTATCGAGCTGAATAGCCCTTGAAGCGTATTGTAGAATCTGGACGGTTTCAATTCCAGCGATATCGTCGAAGAACCATCCGCAGCTTGTAAACATCAGCATCGCGTTTCTTTGCTGCTCCAGGAGCTTGAGGACCATAATTTTTTCTTCGTTAGCGGGCTGCCTGCCGGTAATCTGTTCCATAAATTGGGATATATTTTCCTGCGACCTTTCGTTAATAACCCTGATATATTCGTTTCTTGCATGCCATGGGTCAGAAGTAAAAGCGGACATTTGTTTTTCGTATGAATCTGCGATCCTGTCGCGCAGCCAGTCTAAAGCTTCTCGCAGGGGCTGACGCCATTGCTGTTTGCCAGATGGGTATCTTCCTAGATGGCAGCCGCAGTTTCTGCGCCAGCGTTCGACGCCGTGATTACAGCTCCATGAACTGTTCTCATAAATTTCAGCCTCATATGTTGGCGGAAATTTTACGAGATATTCGCCATAATTTGTAAATTTAGCAAGATTTTTAGATTGAATATAATGCGTGCAGTAGGCAAGTGCCATATCCGTATAACGATGATGATGGCCGAAGGTTTCGCCGTCGGTGGCGATGTGAGCGAGCCTTGCGCGTTCACCGTTATCTTCAAGCAGCCACAGGAGTTTGCCCGCAAAAAGTTCTCCGCTTCTTAATATGCTTCCATTTGCGACGTCGCCTGCGGTAGCGCCGTGGTAGAAAAACAATGAGATGCTTCTGCCTGAAGGAAGTCTACAAAGATAAGGCCGAGAAGTATCGATGTTGTCTCTGTTGACGTTTTGCCAGTTGCTGTCTCCAATCTTTCGAATTCGTTTGACCTGACCCGGGGAAAGAATTGTGAACTTAATACCATGCTCGGCAAGTATATCGAGAGTTTCGAGATCGACAGCGGTTTCCGAAAGCCACATACCTTCTGATTTCCTCTTAAAACGCTGCTCGAAATCGGTAAGTCCCCACAAGACCTGAGTGATTTTATCGCGCCGGTTCGGGAGCGGCATAATAATATGATTATAAATTTGAGCTATTGCAGAGCCGTGACCAGAAAAATTTTGCTGGCTTTGTTTGTCGGCCTCGAGAATGCTTTCATACACGTCAGGGGCGTGTTTCTGCAGCCAAATCATCAGCGTTGGACCGAAATCGAAACTCATCTTCTCATAATTGCAGACGATGTTTATAATTTTTCGTTCCGAACTTAAAATTCTCGAAGCGGCGTTTGTACGGTAAGATTCCTCGGTGATTTTTGCATTCCAGTCATGATAAGGATTAGCCGAATCCTGAAGTTCGACATCTTCAAGCCAGGGATTTTCCCTAGGCGGCTGGTAAAAATGGCCGTGAATGCAAACATATTTATCCATAAACACATCTCTTTCTTAAAATCGCTGCAAAAATAATAAAAGCAAACTTTATACGAGCCATAGTTGAAGATGTTTTATGCGATTTAATAGTGATACCCTGAAAGCGCTTTTGGTTATATAGGGGAAAACCCTAATTCATATACAGTTAAAAGCTAAAAAAGCGGTTTTTGGCTGTCTTAATATAGGGGTTTTCCCTGGTGTAAAAAAAATAATACGAGGTATAATGTTTACTTTAATTTTTACGTTTTTTTCAGTGAGCGAGAATTGGGAAACATGGAAAAAACATCAGCAGGGATGTATCCGCAAACGCTGCAGGAGCAAATTTTTTTCTATTTAAAAAAACATATCTCGTGGATTCCTATTCCTGCGTTTTTACTATTGATAATTTTTCTGCATGCAATGAATGCAGAGCGTCAGTACGAATCGCAGGGATTGCTTTTACTGTTTAATATAATTTTTTCAACGTCAATTTCCATTTACATTTGCTATCTTATCTCTAAAAGTTTTCTCGATCACGGCATATTAGGAATGCTGATGCTTGATTGCGGCGTTCTTGTTTGGGGGCTGGCGGGTTTGGTAAGCATCAGCGCCAGCCTGGTAAAAAGTCCTGACAACAAATTCAACATTAACGAAGTGATAACAATTCACAATATCTGTGTTTGTATTTCGGGCTTGTGCCATTTTACAGGAGCGATATTGTCCCTTCAAACGAGAATCGTACGGCTTAAATTAACATCTTTAATCGCAGCGATTTTTCTTTCGTTCCTGACAGTCGCTATCGTTATTTGTTTGACAATGATGGACGAAATCCCGGTTTTTTTCGTCCAGGGCAGCGGAGGAACAATGATACGTTATGTTGTTCTGAGTCTGACTGTTTTTATGTTCGTCTGCACGGCATTTCTGCTAAGAGAGATGACAACCCGTCCAATGAATGCCTTTGTAAAATGGTACTCGCTCGCGCTGCTCCTCATAGCTATCGGCATGATCAGTATA
>JAKJEQ010000006.1:13631-33240 GCA_022705345.1 Planctomycetota bacterium
GTACGTGCCAATATGTAGGCGGTGTTTATATGCTGATTGCAGCGATAGAAACAGTCCGAGATAAAAATATAAAAGGTATTTCGCTTAAAGAAGCATTGCATCTGACCGAGCGGCGGTATCGGACTTTATTCGACAGCATGACCGAAGGATTCGCTGTATACGAACTTATTTTTGATAAAAAAGGCGTTCCGTGCGATTACAGATTTCTCGAAGTTAATCCCGCATTTGAAAAGCTGACAGCTCTTAAACGCCAGGATGTCATCGGCAGGCTGGTCAGCGAGGTATTGCCGAACAATGACTTACACTGGCTTGAAATTTTTGGCAGAGTGATTTTAACCGGTGAGCCTGTGCATTTCGACAGCTTTTCGAGTCCGCTGCAAAAATATTATGAGGTTTTCGCTTATCGTACCGCCGATTTTCAATTTGCTGTTTTATTTAGCGACATTACCGAACGCAAGCGGTCGCAGGAGGCCATTCAGTTAAGCGAGCAAAAATATAGAGAGCTTATTGAGACTTCCAACAGCATAATAATGAAAGCCGATAAGATTTTAAATATTACTTTTATGAACGATTTCGGGTTGAAGTTTTTCGGTTACACAGCCGGGGAGCTTATAGGAAAAAATGTTGTCGGCACCACGATACCGCCAACAGATGATGAATGCAGGGACCTTGCCGCAATGGCAAATGATTTAAAAAAACATCCGAATAAATATGCAATTAATGTTCATAAAAATATGCGCAAAAACGGAGAGCTTGTCTGGGTTTCATGGACTAATAAAGTTAAATATGACAAAAAAGGAAATGTGACGGAGATATTGGCAATCGGAAATGATATAACCGATTTGAAAAAAACAGAACAGCAGCTAAAAAAGGTTAATGAAGAATTAATGCGTTCGAATAAGGAGCTTGAGGCTTTCGCATATGTAGCAAGTCACGATTTGCGCGAGCCGCTTCGGGCGATAAGCGGGTTTATCGGGCTGCTGGGAATGAAGTACGCTGATAAACTGGATGTACAGGCAAAAAAGTACATTGATTTAGCCAGCCAGGGCGTAATGAGAATGGACGGGCTGCTGTCATGTCTGCTCGAATATTCGCGCGTAAATACAAAAGGCGCAGAACTTATGCCGATAGAAGCAAAAACTTCGCTGGATGACGCCATAGCAAATCTTAACGCAAGCATTACGGAGGCAAAGGCCGAGATTAGATGCGATGATATGCCGAGGGTGTTGGCAGACAATAGGCAGCTTTCGCAGCTTTTTCAAAACCTGATTCATAACGCGATTAAATTCAGGAACCATGAAAATCCGAAAATTCATATTGGCTGCAAAAAAGATTATGAAAAATGGATTTTCTCGGTACAAGATAATGGCATTGGTATCGAACCGCAGCATTATGACCGGATTTTCAAGATATTTCAGCGTATCCATTCAAATGGCAAGTACCCCGGACACGGTATCGGATTATCGATTTGCAGGAAAATCGTCGAGCGGCACGGGGGCAAAATCTGGGTTGAATCGGAAATTGCAAAGGGGACAAGTTTTTATTTTACTCTTGAAGCCGGCAATGAATAATCAAAAAGTTTTAGAAATTGAATCATTGTGACAGCGGCATCGTATAAAATTTTTAGGGAGTATAAGATGGCAAAGCAAAAAAGGAAATTGAAAGGCATAGAAAAATGCCCGACAGGCGTCAAGGGATTGGATGAGATTACCGAGGGCGGTCTTCCGAGAGGCAGGCCAACGCTTGTTTGCGGATCGGCAGGATGCGGAAAAACCCTGCTTGCTATGGAATTTGTCGTTCGAGGTATCCAGCAGTATAACGAGCCGGGTGTGTTTATGGCATTCGAGGAAAACGCGGATGAACTGGCCACAAATGTCGAATCGCTTGATATGGATGTAAGACAGCTTGTAAAAAAGAATAAAATGGCCATTGATTATGTTCACATCGAACGAAGCGAAATAGAGGAAACAGGGGAATATAATCTTGAAGGGCTTTTTATCAGGCTTGAAAGCATGATTGACCAGGTCAAAGCAAAACGAGTTGTGCTCGATACTATAGAGGCGCTTTTTGCGGGACTGCCGAATGAAGCGATTTTAAGAGCCGAATTAAGAAGATTGTTTCGGTGGCTTAAGTCAAAAGGAGTAACCGCGATAGTTACAGGTGAAAAAGGCGAGAAAAGCCTGACAAGACACGGGCTTGAAGAATATGTCAGCGATTGCGTGATATATCTTGACCACAGAATTATCAACCAGGTTGCGACAAGAAGGCTGCGAATAATCAAATACCGCGGCTCTCATCATGGGACTAACGAATACCCAACGATGATAGATGAAACCGGTCTTTCGGTACTGCCTATAAGCTCGCTTGGGCTGGATTATTCTGTTACAAACGAGAGGATTTCGACGGGCATCGACGAGCTTGACGCAATGATGGAAGGCAAGGGTTTCTTCCGTGGAAGCAGCATTCTGCTCAGCGGAACGGCAGGCACCGGCAAAAGCAGCATCGCGGCGGCCTTTGCAAGCAGTACATGCAGGAATGGTGAGAAATGCCTGTATTTTTCGTTCGAAGAATCGCCAAACCAGATTATCCGAAATATGAGCTCTATAGGTATTGATTTGAATAAATGGGTGAAGAAGGGATTGTTAAAATACCATTCGAGCAGACCTACTTTAATGGGACTGGAAGCGCATCTTGTCAAAATTCATCAAAAGATTGAAGATTTCAAGCCGACATCGGTAATTATCGACCCGATTACGAATCTGACAAGTATTGGCGGCCAGGCTGAAATAAAGTCGATGCTGACAAGGGTAGTCGATTATATCAAAACTAATAAAATTACCGGCCTGTTTACGAGCCTGACAGAAGCGGCGAGCGCATCGGAGCAGAGCGAAGCGGGAATTTCATCGCTTATGGATACCTGGATTTTGCTGCGAAATACCGAAGTAAACGGCGACCGTGTCCGGCTGCTGTATATTTTAAAATCGCGCGGCATGGCGCATTCAAGCAAGGTACGTCATTTTATGCTTACGAATAAGGGAATTAAACTGCTTGAAGCGGCTGAATAAAATAAGGGAAATAAATATGCAAACATCTGAAAAAAAGAAAACTTTAAATAAATCGACTAAAAAAAATGAGAAGGAATGGGAACTGCGATTGTATGTTGCCGGGCAAACGGAAAAGTCTGTTAAGGCGTTTACAAATTTAAAGAAAATATGCGATGAACACCTCGCGGGCGCTTATCATATTGAAGTAATAGACCTGTTGAAAAAGCCTCAGCTTGCAAGGGGCGATCAGATAATCGCGGTGCCGGCGCTTGTGAGAAAACTGCCGCAGCCTGTGCGTAAAATTATAGGCGATCTATCGAATACCGAAAAAGTTATTGTCGGTCTTGACCTTCGTGAAAGGGCTTAAAAACATGGAAAAGAAAATGGACGAAAATAATCGCAGAATGTCAAGCATCGAACGGGACTTGATAAAAAAAAGCAAAGAAGCGGATAAAAGTAAACAATTTGTTCTTCGACTCTATATCGCGGGTATGACGGCCCAATCGTCAAAGGCGATAAAAAATATTACTCAGATCTGCGAGGATAATTTAAAGGGGAGATACGACCTTCAAATAATCGATATTTACCAGCAGCCTGCGCTTGCCAAAGGCGAGCAGATAATCGCTGCGCCGACACTGATCAAGAAATTGCCTCTGCCGCTGCGGAAGTTTATCGGCAATATGGCAAACAAAGAAAAAATTCTTGTGGGACTTGATATTCAGCCAAAAGATTAGTTATGAAAGAGAACCTGTCGAAAGAACAGCTAATAAAGGAAAATCAGGAATTGCGTATTCGTTTGCAGGAAGCGGAAGATACGCTCCAGGCCATACGCGAGGGCGCAGTCGATGCGCTTATTGTGCAGGGAGCCGCGGGAGAGCAGATATTTACGCTCAGCGGCGAGGAGCTTGTTTACAGAAAGCTCGTAGAAACAATGAACGAAGGGGGCCTGACAGCCGATTCGAACGGACGGATTATGTACTGCAACGAGCGGTTCGGCAAAATGCTGCAAAGGCCGATGGAGGACATCATAGGCAAATCGCTGGAAGATTTTGTTCTGCATACCGAACGAAGAGGATTAAATTCTCTGCTTATTCGCGCTATCGATAAACCATCGAGGGCAAGGATCGTTTTTAAAGCCTCGGATGGAACGCTTGTTCCTTCCCGCGTTTCGGCAAACGCGCTTCAGAACGGCGATTCTGTCAGTATATGCATGGTAGCCGCCGATATGACGAAAATCGAAGAATCAGAAGAAACGATTCGCCTTATCAATGAACAGCAAAATCAGCTTCGAGAAAGTCAGGCACGTCTGAAATTTTCAGCAGAGGCAGGCGGGATTGGAACCTGGGATTGGGACGTTGAAAATGATGTGCTGATCTGGGGACAGAGAACCAGAACAATGTTCGGAGTCGAGCAGGACAGAAATATAACTCATAAATTATTCCTGAGCTTTTTACATCGCGATGATCGCCAGATGGTTGAAAAAGCAATAGCAGAATGTATACAAAAGGGGGAGAAATATGATATCGAATATCGTGTTATACGTCCCGATGGTTCAATCCGGTGGATATATTCCAAAGGCCATGGAATATTTGACGAACACGGCAAATGCCTTAGAATGACAGGAGTTACTCTCGATATTACCGAAAGCAAACAAAAAATCGAGCTTTTGGAGCATTTAAATAACGAGCTAAAACGTTCAAATGATGAACTTGAGCAATTCGCGTATATTGTTAGCCATGATTTGCGGGAGCCGCTTCGCGCTATAAGCGGTTTTATGGGATTGCTCAAAGAAAAATATAAAAACCATTTAGACGCCAAAGCAAACGAATATATAAATTACGCCACACAAGGCGTCATTCGAATGGATGAACTGCTCGCGTGTCTGCTCGACTATTCCCGCGTAAGCACCCGCGCACAGGTTCTAACCCAGGTATCAGCCAAAGAATCATTGAACGCCGCTATCGCTAATCTCCATAGAAGCATTGCCGAATCGAATGCGGCTGTAACTTTTGACGAACTGCCGACAGTAAAAGCCGATGGCCGACAGCTTACGCAATTATTCCAAAACCTGATTCAAAACGCGATAAAATTCAAATCCGATGAAAAACCTCAAATCCGTATCGGCTGCAGAAAGCAGGACAATAAATGGCTCTTTTGGGTGAAAGATAATGGAATAGGCATGGACAAACAGCATTTTGACCGTATATTCAATATTTTTCACCGTCTGGATCGATCCGGCAAGTATTCCGGTTCGGGCATAGGATTATCGATATGTAAAAAAATCGTGGAACGGCACGGAGGACATATATGGGTTGAATCAGAAAGGGGCAAAGGATCGACTTTCTATTTTATTATTCGACAGTACTGAAAACAGTAATTCTGCTAAAAACAAGGTTTTAGGACAGCATAATCAAGGGTTTCCCTCATTGCTTAAAATGGGCAAAATCCTATATTAAATATAGGGACTTTTTGTTTGTTTAGCTGTAATTATACAATATGATGAGTTCTATTGACGGAAATTCTTTAAGAACAAGGAAATGGTTTTTTTTCTTTGGTGTTGTGGTACTGGCGGGGTTGTATCTACTTAGTCTGCACAGCTATCTTTTGTTTCACACAATAACAGAATTATTCAGCATCTCGGTGGCTTTTGCAATCTTTTTGCTTGTATATAATGTACGCAGATTCGCTGAAAAAGATTATATAAGTTTCATAGGGATCGCATTTCTTTTTATAGGCATTCTCGATTTGCTTCATACGTTAGCTTACAAGGGCATGAATATTTTTCCGGGCGGAACCGCCAATACGGCAACGCAGCTCTGGATAGCCTCGCGATACCTGCACAGTTTGTCGTTTATCGCCGCGGCATTTTTTATCAGGAGAAAAATAAATGTAACCGCTCAAATAGTGATTTATTCTGGTTTAACCGCAGCCATAATTACGTCCATTTTTTTCAATATATTTCCGGTTTGCTATATCGAAGGACAGGGGCTGACATTCTTCAAAAGAATCAGCGAATATATAATAATTCTTATATTCGCCGCCGCGATTGTTCTGCTTGTGCGCAACCGAAAAGAATTCAAAAAAAGCATTCTCGTATTTTTGATTTCAAGCCTGGTAATCTCGATTATGTCCGAGGTGACATTTACGTTTTATTTCGATGTTTACGGAGGCGCCAATCTCATCGGGCATTTGCTTCGAATAATTTCTTTTTATCTTGTTTACAGGGCCCTGGTCAAGCAGCAGCTTATCGACCCTTACGGCACTCTTTTCCGGAGTCTCCGGCAAAAGGAAACGGCTCTTTCCGAGCAAAGCAAGAGGCTCGAAGATATTCTCGACACAATTCCCGACGGGGTCTGCATAATCAACCAGAATTATGATATTGAATATGCCAATCCGTCTATAAAGAAGATGTTCGGAATGGCCGAAGGAAGCAAGTGCTATCATTATTTCGGCAAGACAGATGCGTCTTGCGATGAATGCAAATTTACTGAACTGCTCAAGGGAAAAACAGTTAAAAGCACATATATTAACGGTCAGGGCAGAATTTACGATGTGAGGAGTGCTCCTTTTTTCAATTATAAAACCGGCGAAATAGCCAGTTTCAAATGTTTCCACGACATTACCGAACAGAAGCGGGAAGCGGAATTACTGCAGAAAAATCAGGAGCAAATCAGGACCAAACTCGAGAGCATTTTAGCTCCTGACGGCGATATAGGCAGACTCGAACTTGGCGATATTATCAATGTTCCCCAAGTGCAGAAAATGATGGAAAATCTTTATAAGCTTGCCCATATCCCGATGGCAATAACCGATGTCAAAGGCAATGTGCTTGTCGGAGCAGGCTGGCGGGAAATCTGCACAAAATTCCATCGCGTCCATCCCGAAACATATGAGCACTGCCGTCAAAGCGATATCCAGCTTACAGCCGGAATACCAGAAGAACAGTTCAGGCTCTACAGGTGCAAAAATAATATGTGGGACATGGCAACGCGTATCAACGTCGGAGGCAAGCACCTGGGTTATCTGTTCATAGGCCAGTTTTTCTTCGATGACGAAAAGATAGATTACGACCTTTTCCGCCAACAGGCTAAAAAATACGGTTTCGACGAAAAAGAATATATAGAAGCGTTAGATAAGGTTCCCCGCATTAGCAGAGAGACCATCCAGTCGGCAACGAAATTCTTTTCAAGTTTAGCGAATAATATTTCAAAGCTGAGCTACAGCAACATCCAGCTCGCCCGTGCTCTTGAAGACCGCAAAAGGGCAGAAAAGGAAATTTTCGAAAGCAGGGCGATTTTAAAAGCCGCTCTCGACAGTATGACCGATGCTGTTTTTATCTCAGACGCAAATGGCGATATCGTCGATTTTAACGATGCTTTTGTTTCTTTTAGCGGCCTTAACAGCAGAGAAGAAGTCCTTACGAGGTTTGAAGATTATCCCTCTTTGGGAGAAGTGTTTTTTGCTGACGGCAGCCCCGCGCCTTTGGATATGTGGGCTACTCCGCGTGCATTGAGAGGAGAAAAGGCGGTCAACGAAATTTATATACTCAAACGAAAAAACGCCGAACCAGTGTATAGCAGTTTCAGTTTCAGCCCTATCCGCAATTCTCAAAATGATATTGTCGGGTCTGTGATCGCGGCAAGAGATATAACAAACATCAAAAAGGCGGAAGCAGCGCTCCGCGAAAGCGAAATCAAATACCGCGAGCTTATAGAAAATGTTCAATGCGCTATTTTGAGATGGGACAAAAGCGGGAAAATAACGTTCTTTAACGAATATGCCCAGAAGTTTTTCGGCTATACACTCAATGAAATTATCGGAAAACCTGTTTCCGTGCTCATACCCCAGTGTGAGTCCACGGGCAGAGACATATCAAATTTAATTGACGAAATAATGAAATACCCGCAAAGATATGTAAATAACACAAATGAAAATATTAGTAAAGAAGGCCGCAGATTTTGGATGGCATGGACTAACAAATTGATTTACGATAAAAACGGAAATCTGACAGAGATTCTCGCGGTAGGAACGGACGTGACCGAAAGGAAGCGAGCTGAAGATGCTGTTCGTAAAAGCGCGGAACGTTTTGAAATAATGTCTGAAACCGCAAGTCAATTACTGCAAAGCAAAAATCCCCAGATGATCATAAATTCGCTTTGCCGAAAGGTGATGAAGCATCTCAACTGTCAGGTCTTTTTTAATTATCTATATGACGAGCAAAAGTCCCGGCTTCATCTTAATGCCTGCGCGGGGATACCCGATGAGACCGCCAAATCTATCGAATGGCCCGACATCGGAACTGCTGTTTGCGGTTGTGTCGCCAGAGACGGTAAACGTATTGTCGCAGAAAATATTCAGCAAACTAAGGACTCTCGAACTCATCTTGTTGCTGACTTCGGGGTAAAGGCTTATGCCTGTCATCCAATCCTGTCGCATGGCGAAGTGATTGGTACTTTATCTTTTGGCACTACTATAAAAAATCATTTCAGCGAGGATGATTTGGCGATGATGAGGAGCGTAACCGACCAGGTGGCAATCGCGATGGAACGCATCCGTGCCGAAGAAGATTTGCGAAAGGCAAATGAGGAACTCGAAGAAAAAGTCCGCCAGCGAACAGCCGCGCTGTCAAGTACGGTTGAGACGCTCGAACAGCAAATTCAGCTTCGAAGCAAAGCGGAAAAGGTGGTAGAAGCCGAAAGAAAACGTTTCGAGGATGTGCTTGATATGCTTCCGGCTTACGCGGTACTGCTCACTCCGGATTATAACGTGGCTTATGCCAATAAGTTTTTTGAAGACCGTTTCGGCAAAGACAAAGGAAGGAAATGCTACGAATATCTGTTTAACCGTTCCGAGCCTTGTGAAAACTGCCAGACTTATAATGTTTTGAAAACAAACCAGCCGCAGTATTGGGAATGGCTCGGCCCTGATGGCAAAAACTACGACGTTTTTGATTATCCTTTCCGTGATGCCGATGGTTCGCCGCTGATTATGGAAATCGGAGTGGATGTAAGCGCTCATAAACAGGCGAAAAGTTCGCTCGAATTGAGCGAGAAACGCTATCGTTCGCTGACAGAAGCGACAACGCAAATCGTCTGGACAACAAACGCCGACGGCCAGGCAGTTTCCGATATGCCTTTGTGGAGAGGTTTCACCGGCATGAGCTTTGAGCAGACCCAGGGATGGGGATGGATTGATTCTCTTCATCCTGACGACCGTGAAAAAACCGCCAGAATTTGGTCAGACTCCATAACTCAAGGCACTCTCTATCAAACTGAATACAGGATTATGAGAAAAGACGGACAATACCGCAGCATGTATGTTCGCGGAGTACCTGTGCTTAGTGATGACGGTTCAATACGTGAATGGATTGGGACATGTACTGATATAACAGATAAAAAAGCAACTGAAGCTGAACTTGAAAAATACAGGATGAACCTTGAAGACCTGGTTAAAAAAAGAACCGAGGAGCTTGCGAGGTCGAATAAAGATCTTGAACAGTTTGCTTACGTCGCAAGTCACGATTTGCAGGAGCCGCTGCGGGCAGTAGCAGGCTTTGTCGACCTTTTAAAAATGAGAATCGGCAGTTCGCTCGATGAAACGAATTTACGTTATATGAGTTTTGTTATTGATGGGGTCATAAGAATGCAGACGCTTATACAGGGTCTGCTGGACTATTCGCGAATCGGTCCGCCTCTGAAAAAGCCTGAACCTGTTGATTCGACAAATGCTCTCCGCCGTGCTCTGGCGCAGCTCGATAGAATGATAACCGAATCCAATGCGGAGATTAGCTTCGATACGCTTCCAACTGTCAGAATAGATGAATTGCAGTTGGCGCAGGTATTCCAGAATATTTTGTGTAATGCTATTAAATTCAAGGGGGAAGATACGCCAAAAATTTATATCAGCGCCAAGAAAATGGATAGCGCCTGGCAGTTCTCAGTTAAAGATAATGGCATTGGAATTGCAAAAGAATATCAGCAGAAAATATTCCTTATTTTCCAGAGACTGCATACAAGAGACAAATATCCCGGAACAGGGATAGGGCTTTCAATATGCAAAAAAATTATTGAGCGTAACGGAGGTAAGATCTGGCTTGAATCTGAGCTCGGGCAGGGAACGACTTTCTATTTTACGTTATCAGAATAAATTATATATTTTTTCCGGAGGTAAAACTAATAACATGAACGTTGCTAACACGAGACCAATCGAAATTCTACTGGTTGAGGACAGCCCCAGTGACACAGCTTTGACTCTGGAGGCGCTTAAAGCAGGAAAAATTGGGAACAGGCTTTTTAATGTTGAAGACGGCTGCGAGGCCATGGCTTATTTGAGACAACAGGGAGTATATAAAAATGCTTCCAAGCCAGATTTGATTATGCTCGACCTCAACTTGCCGAAAAAAGATGGTCGCGAAGTGCTGGCTGAATTGAAGAAAGATCCTGAATTAAAAACTATACCCGTTATTGTTCTTACAACTTCGCGGGCTGATGAGGATATTATTAAATCCTACCAGTTGCACGCGAATTGCTACATTACGAAACCTGTTGATTTTCAGCAATTTTTAAGCGTTGTGAAAACGATAGAGAATTTCTGGCTGACGGTGGTAACTTTACCGCCCCGAAATTAATCAGTGAATAGTACCTTGCAATTGAAGGTAACAGCAATATGGAGATAACTAAAACGAAAAAATCGCTGCGTTTATTACTTGTTGAAGACAGCATTACCGATGCTGCGCTTTTGCAGGAGTATATGTTATCTAACGCAGACTGGCATATCGATTTAACTGTAGCTGCTTCGATTAATGATGCTTTAGAGTATATTAAAAATAATCAATTAGATGCCGTTCTCCTGGATTTGACTTTGCCTGACAGCGAGGGTTTAGAAACTGTCGCTAGAATCAAGGATGCCAAATCCGAAGTACCGATTGTGGTGCTTACAGGTATTGACGATGAAAATGTTGGTATTGAAGCGCTTAGGATCGGGGCTCAGGATTATCTTGTTAAAGGGCAGGTTGACAGTCGCTTTATAATTCGATCGGTAGATTACGCAATTGAGCGCAAAAAAACAGAAGAGGCCCTTCGACATAGTGAAGGGCGGTTACGTCTTTCACTGAGTGCCGCGAAAAGCGGCGCATGGGAATGGGATTTAGTCAAAAACAATGGCTGGCTCTCGCCTGAGGCTTATGATTTGCTGGGAATTCAGCAGGATTTTCATTTGGATCAGGAAAGTTGGCTCCGGGTTATAAATGAACATGACCACCGCAAGATCAGACTGCTGTTTGAAGACAGTATTGCAAATAAATCAAATCCGCAGGTCGAATTTCGTATCAATCATCCGCAAAAAGGTTTGCAGTGGCTGATGGCCAGCGCTAAATTCATATATGACGGTTCAGGCAGGGCGGTTCTGATCATCGGAATCGTGATGGACATAAATGAACGCAAACTCAACGAGCGGGAACGGGAAAATACCATCGAATTTCTGCGCATCATTAATAAAAGCACCACTACGCGGGCCCTGGTAAGAGGCTCGCTTGCGTTCTTTCAGAAACATTTTTGCTGCGAAGCTGTCGCTGTCCGTTTGAAAAATGCCGATGATTATCCTTACTATGAAACTAAAGGCTTTCCGCTGGATTTTGTTGAAGAGGAAAACGGCCTCACTTCAAATGACCTGCTCGGGCAAATAATCCGCGATCAGAGCGGCGATCCGGTGCTCGAATGCATGTGCGGTAATGTTATCGCGGGAAAGATTGACTCTGCAAAACCATATTTCACTCAACACGGGAGTTTCTGGACTAACTCTACTTCCGAGTTCCTCGAACAGCAGGGGACCACAGCCGAAAAAAAGAGGGTCAACTGCAATAAATGCAACATCAGGAAATATGAATCCGTCGCTTTGATTCCGATGAGAATCGGACACGAAAGACTCGGCCTGATGCAATTAAATGACAGGCGAAAAGGAGTTTTCACACCGCAGATGATCAGCTCGCTTGAAAGAATAACAAACTATTTCACTGTTGCCATTTCGAAATTCCGTTCGGATGAGGCGCTGCACGAGAGCAAAGAAGATTTAAAGCGAGCTCAGGAAGTAGCCCATCTTGGGAGCTGGAGACTTGATATACGCAAAAATGAATTGACATGGTCTGAAGAAAGCTATCGTATTTTTGGGGCACAAAGAGGAACAATCCAGAACTATGAAACGTTCCTCGATAAAGTGCATCCCGATGACCGCCAATATGTTGATGAAAAATGGAAAGCTGCTTTGAAAGGCGAACCATATAACATCGAACACAGAATCATGGCTGACGGAAAAGTTAAATGGGTAAGGGAAAGAGCGGCTCTCGAATTCGATAAAAACGGAAAACTGACAGGCGGTTTCGGTACGACGCAGGACATTTCAGAATTGAAGGAGTTTGAAGAAAAGATTACCAGTGCCCAAAAGGAACTGCAAAGAGCAAATCTCGAGCTTGAAGACCGAGTAAAAGAACGCACAAGACAGCTTGAAAAACTTGTTGAAGTTCTGCAAAGAGAAATTGTCGAAAGAACTAAAGCAGAAACAAAGCTCATTGAAAACCAGGATAAGCTGCGTGAGCTGTCTTCGGAGTTAATAATGGCTGAAGAACGAGAACGCCGGCGGGTTGCTACGCATTTACACGATTCTGTAGGCCAGCTTCTTGCGTTTTCAAAGAAGGAGCTTGGCGCAATGATAAAAATCGCTCCAAACGATATAAAAGAATCCCTTCAGCAGGTCTGGGAATTCATTAAGCAGGCAGTTGACGAAACACGAACACTTACTTTTGATTTAAGCCCTTCGACTCTTTATGCTATCGGGCTTGACGCCGCTCTTGAAGAACTCGCCGAGGATTTTGCAAAAAAAGGCAAATTCATATATAATTTTGAGTATAACCTGCATCAAAATGATCTGCTCGAGCAGGATAAAGTTTTGTTCTATCGTTCAGTTAGAGAACTGCTTATTAATATTGTGAAATATAGCCAGGCGAAATTTGTTGATATTTTCGTCGGAAAAATTAATAATAAAATCCGTATCGTTGTGAAAGATGACGGAGTCGGTTTCGATAAAAAGGAACTCGGTATTAAAAAGGGCAAAGGCGGCTTTGGTCTGTACAGTATACAGGAAAGACTCGAGACCATCGGAGGCAACTTAAAAGTGCTCTCTCGCAAAGGAAAAGGAACAACTGTAATATTAACGGCTCCATTGAGCAAAGTTAAAAAAGAAAAGGAGTAACTATGATTCGCATTGTTTTGGTTGATGACCACAAAGTTTTAAGACATGGTTTGAGCCAGGCGCTCAAAGGTGAAGAGGATATGGAAATAGTCGGTCAGGCAGAAAATGGCTATGAGGCAGTTAAAATTGCGCAAGAGCTCGTGCCCGATGTTATGATGATGGATATTGCTATGCCGGAACTTAACGGCATCGAAGCCACTCGGCAGATTTTGAAAATGCACCCCCAAATTAGAATAATTACGCTTTCTATGCATTCAAATAAAAAATTTATTCATGAAATGTTTAAGGCTGGAGCGAGAGGCTATTTGCTTAAAGACTGTGAGTATTCGGAATTGATTAACGCAATTCGTGTTGTTATGCAGAACAAAACTTATCTAAGTCCCTCCATTACCGGTGTGGTGATAGAAAACTACATGATGCAGGGGCTTGAAGAAAAGCAGAACGCCTTTGCGATCCTTTCAGACAGAGAACGCGAAGTTCTGCAACTTATTGCTGAAGGGAAAACAACCAAACAAGTAGCTAGGATACTTCACGTCAGCCCCAAAACCGTCGAAGGCCATCGTACAAGAATTATGCATAAGCTCGATATCGACAGCATTGCAAACTTAACCAAATACGCTATCAGAGAAGGTTTGACTTCCGCAGAAGCGCCGTAATTTTTAACTTTAAAACCCTTTAAGCCGCGAATAAGTAAATGCGAGCTTTCAAATAGGGGATTTCCCTATTTCCAATTTTGCCCCTAAAAAGTACTTTCAGCGTATAATCTATTTATTTTTGAAGCGGGATTGCTATGAAGGTACTCATGCTAGGCTGGGAATTTCCGCCTTTTATTAGCGGCGGTTTAGGTACTGCTTGCTACGGTTTGACAAAGGCTATGAGCCGGCAGGGCACAGAAATTACTTTTGTGCTGCCGGGCGGAAATCAACAGGCCTGTGATTATATGAAGATTCTTAGTGCCGAAGGGTTTTTGGATTCTCCGGAGTTTAAAAATATCACTTTTCGTTCCGCCGGAATCGTACTCAATCCTTACGCTTCCGCTTCGGAGATTATTACAGATAAAATAGAAACTGTAGGCTCCCAGACATGGCAGTCAAATCCTTCCAATGGACGGCATTACGGAAGCGATGTTTTACAGCAGGTCGAAAAATATACTCGCAATACGCTTGATATAGCATCCACTGAAAAATTCAACATCATTCACGCACACGACTGGATGACCTTTCCTGCGGCAATAAGTGCATCGGCAATCAGCGGAAAACCTGCCGTTCTGCACGTCCATTCGACTGAATTCGACCGCAGCGGCGAACATGTCTTCCAGGCAATTTACGATATCGAGCGTTACGGTATGTATAACGCCAAGAAAGTTATCGCAGTCAGCAATTATACTAAAAATATAATCGTAAACCGGTATGACGTCCCTCCAGAAAAAATCGACGTTGTTTATAATGGTGTCGAAAATGATACGCCCGCGGAAAATGGTTCCGACAAAAGGGACAAGATTGTTTTGTATCTCGGACGAATAACTTTTCAGAAAGGCCCCGACTACTTCGTTGCCGCTGCTAAAAGAGTTCTCGAAAAGATGAGCAATGTTAAATTCGTGATGGCTGGCGACGGTGATATGACCCAGAGGATGATTGAGTATGCCGCTTATCTCGGAATCGGCCAAAAATTGTTCTTTACAAGATTTCTGAGAGGCCAGAATGTCCGGCGTGTTTATCAAATGGCCGATCTTTATGTAATGCCGTCAGTATCCGAGCCCTTCGGCATCGCCGCACTGGAAGCTATGGTCAACAAGGTCCCGGTTATTCTAAGCAAACAAAGCGGCATTGCAGAAGCCGTCTATAATGCTCTTAAAGTCAATTTCTGGGATATAGACGAAATGGCCAACAAAATCTTCGCCGCCCTTAAACATCGGCCACTTCGAACAATGTTGTCTGAAAACGGCTATGATGAGGCAGGCAAATTCCGTTGGGATAATTCAGCGGGGAAAATTAATGAGATCTACAAACAGGTTCTTGCCTGTGCTTGATTTTTTAAAGGATTGTTAATGGCAGCTATATGTTTTTACTTCCAGGTTCATCAGCCCTTTAGACTCCGTAATTACACCATCTTCGAAACGGATTCTAATTACTATGATGAATTTAAAAACGGACAGATTTGCAGAAAGGTCGCTGACAAATGCTATCTTCCTGCTAACCGGCTTATTCTTGAACTGATAAAAAAACATAAAGGCAGGTTCCGTGTCGCCTACAGCATCACCGGGGTCTTACTTGAACAGCTCGAAAAATATGCGCCTAACGCACTCTATACTTTTAAAGAGCTTGCCGACACAGGCTGCGTCGAATTTCTCGCTGAGACTTATCACCACAGCTTAAGTTCGCTTTATTCCCATAAGGAGTTCCTCGAACAGATTGATCTTCATTGTGACAAAATACGCAAACATTTCGGCCTGAACCCGCGAATCTTCAGAAATACTGAATTAATTTATAACAACCAGATTGCTGAATTGATCGAAAGTACCGGACAATTCGACGCCATTTTGGCCGAAGGCGCTGACCACATACTCGGTTATAAGAGTCCCAATTTCGTATATCAGCCTTTGAGGTGCAAAAAATTAAAGCTGCTCCTCAAAAACTATAAGCTTAGCGACGATATCGCGTTCCGCTTCTCAAACAGGGGCTGGGATGAATGGCCTTTATACGCACCTAAATTCGCCCAGTGGGTTAATGCCGTTAACGGTTGCGGCTATAATGTGAATCTTTTTATGGATTACGAAACATTCGGAGAGCATCAGTGGGAATCTACCGGCATATTCGACTTTATGCGTCAGCTTCCCGATGAAATTCTTAATCATCCGGACAACTCGTTTAAGACTCCTTCCGAAGTAATACGTTCATACCCGGCCTGCGAAGCGCTCGATATCCCTTATACCATAAGCTGGGCAGACATCGAGCGAGATTTATCGGCGTGGCTCGGAAACCCTATGCAGCGAAATGCACTGGCAGAAATCTACAGGTTGGAACAAACCGTTAAGCAGACTGCTGATTCCAAAATCATCGAAGACTGGAGAAAATTGCAAACTTCAGACCATTTTTATTATATGTGCACAAAGTGGTTTGCAGACGGGGATGTGCATAAATATTTCAATCCTTATGACTCGCCTTATGATTCATATATTAATTTTATGAACGTTCTTGACAATCTGAGTTCCAGATGTAAAAATATCCTGAACACCACTGCATCGCAGCACAAGAAAACAAAAAGCACCCGACGAAACAATAGGAGCAAGGATAGTCAATTAGTTTGAGAAAGGAGTTAAAAGATGAAAGGTGTTAAAGAGGGAAGAAGGGCCGCAGTTAAAGTAAAACGCGCCCCTCGAAAAACAACGGTTAAGCCTTATGGAGTAAAGAAAGTTAGAGGTGCAGTCATTTTTACTGCCTTTTATCCTGATGCTTCCTCAGTGCAGGTCGCGGGAGATTTCAACAACTGGCAGCCTGGATTGACCCCAATGAAGAAGATCGATAAAAAAGGCACTTGGCAAATCAAGCTCCCGCTCGAACCGGGAAGCTACCGTTACCGTTTCGTTGTCGATAATAACTGGCAGCATGACCCTAATAATGAATCGACAGAGCCTAATCCTTACGGCGAACTTAATTCCGTTCTGCAGGTCAGCAGTAAAAAACCATAAAGTTTTATATAATTAAATACCAAAAACTCCGCACGCATCAGGCCCAAAAAGAAAAAACGGCTTTTGCGGTGGAGTTTTTTTGTTGAAAAAGGAATTTGCCTTAAGCACTTTAGAACTTCAAATGGGGGGAATTACCCATTCTATATGTAAATTATATTAAGTATAAATAGTTGTTAATGTTAGAAGAAACATGGAACTTTATGGAGACACTATGATGTATAAAACAGACACATATGATGCAAAATTGCACATCGCAGAGCGAAGGGGCTTGTGCCCCGTTTGCGGCAGAAACATGGTTCAGGCGGATAGAGTTAAAGAGGGCAATCATATCTTTATCTGGTACAAATGTGCCGATGGCAGATGCAGCGGTCAAAGACTGCAAAGACAAACTTCCTCTAAATAAGCTTATGAAAGTGATCGTCGATAAATGTAGATGTAATGGTTGGGGTATCTGCGAAAATATTTGCAGTCAGGTATGTGCGTGCAGGAAAAAATCTCAGAAGATTCAAGAGGAGATTTATTCCAAAGATTTTGAGAATGCATGCAGAAGAGCTGTAAGGTACTGCCCAGCCGGAGCCGTTACCATTGATGAAAGACGCTCATTATGAAAATTTTAATCCTTTATTATTCCGTTTACGGACATATTTTGAAAATGGCAGAAAGCGCAAAGCAGGGTGCCGCTTCAGTCGACGGCATTGAAGTTGTATTCAGGAGAGTCGCGGAATTTCCCGAAGAGGAGCATAAAATTCTGAATAATCAATACTCCAAAAAAGTTTGGGAAAAGCAGGAGAAAATTCCTCTTTGCACACTTGAAGATTTCAAAAACGCGGATGGTTACCTCATAGGTTCGCCTACCCGATACGGCAACATGACTGCACAGATGAAGAGGTTTATCGATATGACGGCTAAGCTCTGGCTCGAAGGCGCTTTGGAGGGAAAACCGGTCGGCGTTTTCACTTCAACATCGACAACCCACGGCGGCCAGGAAACAACTTTAATTAGTATGATAATGCCGCTGATGCATCTGGGGATGATTATTGTAGGAGTTCCTTATTCTACGCCCGATATGCTGCATACACAGGGCCGCGGGGGCACCCCTTATGGAGCCTCTACGGTTGCAGGTCCCGATAATAGCCTCGAACCTACAAAAGAGGACCTGGATATCGTAGCCGCACTTGGCAAAAGAGTAGCCCAGACTGCATTAAGGCTAAGGCAAAATATATGAACAAGAGGATAATATATTTTTTCTGTCTCACATTATTTATTTCGGCAGCAGGCTGCCGGACGCAGGAATCCACTGAACTTGCTGAAACCCTCAAAGAAAAACAGGCAAGGCAAATACAAAATTCTTTTGCGGCCGCATCTGACCGATACGATGCATGGATACTCGGATATTTCACACCGCGTGATATTGTCATTGCCAAAAACCCGGGTATTGAGCAGGAAGTCTATCTTACTGTTGTAGATGATGAAGGGAATCCCGTTACCTGCTGCGAAAAACCAATGAGAGTGCGTGTGGAAGCAGATGGTTCTTTATCGCTGAATTGCAAAACCTGCGGCAAATTAGTTCCAATCGCAGTCAAAGATCACGAAGTAGTCGTCGTTCAGGAAGAACAAAAATAAATAATTCGTGTAATCCGCAAATCTTAAAAAAACCGTTTTATCTTACCATAACCTGGCCGGCGTCAACGACAAGCGTTTGCCCTGTAATTACTCTGGCTTTTTCAGATGACAGGAAAATTATCGCATCCGCGATGTCCTGTCCTTTAATTTCCAGCCCGAGGATTGTCTTTTTGACATAGTATGGGATCACTTCTTCGGGTTTGATTCCGTATTTTTTTGCGCAGACCTTTATGTATTCAGGGTTCCAGATTTTCGAACCTTCAAAAACATTTCCCGGGCAAACCGAATTAACGCGAATGCCATGATTACCGAGTTCCATTGCCCATCCGCGTGCCATATGTATTTCGCCTGCCTTGGTTGCATTATATGGCGTATTATTTTTGCTTGCTTCCAGTCCTGATTTGGAACTTAAATTAACAATACTTCCGCCCATTTTCTGCGCAATCATAATTTTCGCCGCGTATTTTGCCATCAGCAGATAACCCGTCAAATTTATTTCAAGTGTCATCCGCCATTTATCGACAGGTAGATCAACCATTGAAAACGCCGGCGCGATTCCTGCCGCATTAACAAGAATATCCAATCCGCCGAATTTATCCATAAGAAGATTATATGCGTTTTGAACGCTTTGCTCGTTAGTAACATTGCATTGCGCAACCAGAAGTTCCGCAGATGGAAGCTGCTTTAGAATTTCCGCTTTAGTCTGCTCTGCCGCCGTAGTGTCGATATCCCCAAGGGCAACTGCTGCGCCCGCTTTTGCGATTCCGATTGCGATGCTCCTGCCCAGCCCGCTTCCTGCGCCGGTTACCATCGCGATTTTATCTTTCAATAAGCCTTCGATCGAACAGCCGGAGGCTTTCTGACGAAAAGCTTCCGATTCCCAGTTATTAACAAAATCTGTTTCGCGTTTGGTCAGCGATTTTATCCCGCCCATACTCATAGCGTTATATCGGATAAAAAGCGAGCTTGAAACGATATCTTTGATTACTTCTGCGTTTTTATCATTTGCGGC
>JAKJEQ010000006.1:33250-39125 GCA_022705345.1 Planctomycetota bacterium
AAACAAGCCGATATCTTTAACCAAAAACGTTTTTGCGATCTTGTCGCCTTTGTCGATTTGCGATTTTAGTTTCTTCGCGATTTTCTCGGCATTTACGTCTTCCACCCACACCGACGTTCCATTTGCGTAAACAAGCTCATCGGGGCTAAGCGCCGCGAATGATAGCATTTGTTTGATTTTTTTATTTTTCAAATATCCCTTTATTGTTTCATCAATATAGAATTTCACCTGCACATATTGACCGGCCGATTTGAAATACGCGTTTCTTATAGCAAGTTTAACTTTTTGAATTTCTTCAACTGAAATATTTTTTACCGCTGCTTTTGCCGGCGTCTTCAAACCGCTTTGCATCATCCTGACAGTTTGCGATACGAGTTTCAATGCCGAATCAGGCGAATCGCTGCTGACAAACACCCCGTGTTTATCCAGCAGCAGAACTGCCGGCTTGCGGTTATATTGTGATTGATATTCTCCTATAAGCGCCGAGATTTTTTTAGCGAGCATCAGACCGGGATCAACGTATGGAATCCACAAAGGCGGATATTTCCAGCCTTTGAAAATTTTATTTACCCGCTGCTGACCGTCTTTTGCGTTTACATAAGCTCTCACGACATCAGGATGAAGATGAACGACATATTTATCCAGCATCGCATGAAGATGCGCCTCAACCGAAGGCCTTGCGATGGTATTTAAATTATCGCAGCAGCAGTCCGCAAGTCTTCGGACAACCTCTGTTTCTCTTTTTGAAACGTCTAGTTTTGTTATTTCTTGATCGGCAAGGATTGATAAAACTTTTTTCACATCGAGCTTGCGCCAGCCGATTTGTTCGTTCATATCTTTAAGAGCCGCTCCGCTGGCTTTGATATACATATACTTGCCGTCATCGGTCTTGACGGATGTATTTCCTCCGCCGCCCTGAACAAGTTTTGTGTCTTTTCCTGCTGTGTTTGAAATTTTGATTAAATCAGCCAGCGATTTTTCTATTTTCATTTTGCTCTCTTTATAAAAAGTGTAGGGGCAGGCCTGTGTGTCTGCCCATTTCAAAAAGATTATTTTTTTGAAAATTTCTTTATCAAAGCTTCTTCAGCTTCTTTCGACCATAATCCGTTATTAAGTTTGCCCGCCACATCAGGCATTTGAGTCTTGATTTGCTCAAGTGTCGTCAATTGCAGTTTTTCGCATTGCGGGTAAACGACTATTTTACCCGGTACGAGCTGTTTTTCAACCGCGTTTATCCCATCGATTGCCCCGTCAAGTCCGCAAACCGCTCCAATTGAAATATTCGTATCCAGCGATGCCTTCTCAACTTTAGCCAGTACGATTTTCATATCCTCGAGAGTCGAGCCGCTTGTTCCGATGAAATACGCTTTTTTCTCGATATAGGTATTCAAATCGATTTCACCGTCAACGGTCGCCGGGATTCCCGCGAAAATATTTATCTTTGCGTTTACATCCGCTGACTCAACCGCCATTTCGACAAGTTTCGTTACCGGCGCCATAATAATTATATAATTGAACTTTTCAGAAATTTTATTCTTGGCTGAATTAAAAGCTGTGAATTTAAGCTTGTTTTTCTTAGCAAGCGGTTCAGCTATGCTGCTTAGAATCCTGAGCCTGTTATCGTCGAGGTCTGCGCCGTAAACGCTCACATCTTCAACGCCCTGGCAAAGATTTCTCACGACATGCATAACGCCCATCGGCCCGCCTGCCCCGACAACATTGATTCTGTCGCCTTTTTGAATTTCCCCGCCGTCAGGTATATAAGCCATCGAATCTGCCGGATTGTTGGTATTGGTGCCGATGATTCTGATATTGCCGTAATGAACTCTGCCGATTTTGCATTTTATTTTCCGCTCGAGTTTTCCGCCGCAAAGCACGACGTTGAGCAAACTGCCCGCCGCAAGCTTCGGAAATGCAAGCTCGATTGTCTCAGCGTCGCTGCCGAAATAAATAATATCGTCGAAACTTGCGTCCGCGAATTTTGCGATTTCATTTTTTGACGCGTAAGTAACAGATGCCGGATTGCCGAACTTCGAAAGAAAATCATTCAGCACATTCGCTGAATATTCGGCATCTGATATTACCAGTGTCTCGCCGTTAGATTTAAGATTTTTGCGTTCCGTGATTGAATACGCGTCTTCAACGCACGCCCATGGCTCGACCAGCGCGATTGCGGACGCCGATAAATTATCCGTTGCCGGCATCAGCATCGAACTGCCGTCAGGTGCGGTTATGACTCTTTGGTCCATCAAAACATACTGCTGCAGGGCGCCTTCGAAGCTGTACCCGAAAGAACCATTGGAATTTTTCGTAGGAAGCCACCGATAATCGGTCTGAACCAGAAAACGTTCGCCGACCTTTACATCCTTAACTTTGCTGCCAACCGCCGCGATTCTCACAACTGTCTCGTGTCCCGGAACAGTCGGCTTTTCGTCAGGCACATAACTCGGGATTTCTTTCAGCACTTTTTGGCTGATTCCGCTCAAAATAGAAGTCTTTCGCGGGTGAGTCGAAAACTGCTTCAAAAGTTTCAAATCCGAAAAACAAAGACCCGCCGCTTCGACCTTACCGAGTATCTGATAATCGTTCGGCGTAAAAACATCCTTATCGGTATTAAATTTTAATTCATCCGGCCCGGTCAGTTGAACTGCTTTTTGTTTAGTTGGTATTTCCAAATCTATTTCCCTTTCCATCTATGTAGGGGGCGAACCTGCGTGTTCGCCCTTTTGGGCAGACACATAGGGCTGCCCCTACAAGTGTTTCGTATGATTATAAACGAACATCGCGCCTTTGTAAAATTCTTCACAAAGCGGCGCAAGTTCCTTCGAATTGAAATCGTCCACAAATTTCTGCCCCGGGCTGTTCATCTCTGTCCCCGCGATAATCGGCAGTTTTCTCTTTATGCAAATTTCCACAAATTCATAAAGTTTTCGGCACTTCTCGTCTTCCATACCTTTGCCCGGCGTGTAATTCCTGTCCGGAATAATATTTACCGCCGCCACTCCGTCCGCAACCGCGATATCGAGCAATTCCTCGATCGCCTGTTCCCCTTTACTCAAACCATTGAGCCACGTCAGTGTCGGTGTCCCGCTGATATCGATAATAAATTTATTTACATCCTTCATCTTCGGAAACGAATTCGAATCCGGCCGAACATACCCGACCCCACCTTGTTTCATTATCTTCGAGCGAATCAGCCCCTGAAGTTTCATCCCGTCCGGCAAATCCAGCTTGCTCACATCCTGCCCCAGTTTGCCGCTCCAGAAATTCGCAAGTTCATTCCCCGCAAATTTCGCCGCCGCCTTTTTCGCGTATGCCAGGCAAAGATGCCTTTCCGTAACATTCCCTTTCGGCGTCAGCGGCACCGCATCCTTATCGTAATCCAAAATCACCGGCGACAAGTACGCGTTGACCTTCTCAACCATTACCCTGTTCCGCTGCTGTGCCATCGTCTTAAACGAATCAAGCTGCGGGCGAAATTTTTCAGCCACTGGGCCATACGGAATCGCAGTCGCCATATGATATGCGATTCCCGGCTCACCCGGCGAATTTATTTCTCTGTCCGCAAATTCCGGAACAAAGACCCGCGTCTCCATTCCGCTCGATGCCTTGAGCCCCAATTTCGCCGCGGCATCATAAAACTCGTCTGTTGAATCCACAACATCGAAATCGACAGTGCCGGCGGCCCCCAGCCCCGACTTCTTCGCCAGCCAGGCAATCTTTGCCGGCGATAAACCCTCGGCGTTATAAGAATAGAAGGTATGAAAGTGCATGTTGGTTCGCTTGTCAGCAGCAGGAAATTTTATTTTCCCGCTCGCCGCCAAACTCGCCAGTTCATCCAAAGCATTCCGCCGTACATCGCCGTCAAAGCTGTCCAGCTTCGCTTCCAGTTCAGTAATTTGCTTTTCATTCATCTTCGTAATCTTATATCATCAACCACTGCCCGTCAATTTGTCATTTCGAGCGTAGTCGAGAAATCTTTTAAACAGTCTCGGCGTCAGCCGAATCCGCAGTTTTTCACTTTTAACTTTTAGTTTTAAACTTCTAACCGATAACCATCATCTTATCGCCGACATTCAGCGTCTGACCTTCTGCGACCACGATTTCCTGAACAGTGCCTTCCGCCGTGCTTTCCATCTCAAGCGTCGCCTTGTCAGTCTCAATTTCAAAAAGCACATCGCCCTTATTCACTTTGTCGCCGACTTTTACTTTACAGCTTACTACAGTTCCTTCTTCCATTGTCTGCCCGAGTTTCGGCAAATTAATCGTCGTTGCCATTTTTTACCTCACTAAATAATTATCTCTATGTTCTCTGTACTACCATCAATAAACTTTTTGTTTTTTGCTTTATTTTTCGTATTCGGTTACGGTTGCGCAGCTCGTTTCGTTTATCGTCCTTTGGTTGCGTATTGAACTGCGATTAACGTTTGCCGCAACCGTAACGAGCCTCGCCACCGCAGCCGATTTGACCAATTTTGGTTATCCCATGAGATAGTGATAAGATTATCTTTTCGGGATGCCTAAGCCATCATTTTTTTAACCGCGCTAACTACATCATCGACCGTCGGAATGCTCGCGTTCTCAAGCGGTTCGCTCATTGGAGGCGGAACATCTTTCGCCGCCAAATTGACCGGAGCCGCCTTAAGACAATCGAATCCGCTCTTTCCGTCGCTGAATTTATAATCGATTACTCGTCGTGTGATTTCCGCGCCGACTCCGCACATCGCGAAACTTTCGCACAGTGTTACAAGTTTGCTTGTTTTCTTCACTGATGCCGCGACCGTATCGATATCCATCGGCTTGACGGTTCGCAAATCCACAACTTCGGCGTTGATTCCGTCAGCCGCCAGTTTTTCCGCCGCCTCAAGCGCCGTCATTGCCATCCTGCTGTAGCTTACGATAGTAACATCGCTGCCTTCGCGTTTGACATCCGCTTTGCCCAGCGGAATAATATAATCTTCGTTCGGAACCGCGCCGAGCTGCCCGTACGTCGCTTTATGCTCGATAAACACAACCGGGTTATCGCTGCGGATCGCCGCCTTAAGCAGACCCTTTGCGTCATAAGGCGTCGATGGCATAACAACATAAAGTCCCGGAATATTTACAAGCCAGGGCTCAAGGCTCTTGGAATGATGAGCCGCGATGCACCTGCCGACTCCGCCTTCAGTCCTCAAAACCATCGGTACTTTTGCGTGTCCGCCGAACATATACCTGTTGAACGCTCCGTTATGCATCAACTGATCCATTGCGATAGTAATAAAATCGACATACATAATTTCCGCAATCGGCCTCAGTCCGCGAATCGCCGCGCCGACTCCCGCGCCCGTGATTGCCGCTTCCGAAATCGCCGTATCGACAACCCTGTCAAGTCCGAACTCCGCCAGCAGTCCTCTCGTCGCCGCGTAAGCTCCGCCATAATGCCCGACATCTTCGCCGAGAATAATCACGTTCTTATCGCGTCTCATCTCCTCAGCCTGTGCCTCGACCAAAGCGCCGCCGATATTCAGAACCTTCATTCCGAAATCAGATTGAACTTTTCCCTGCGCTTCAGTTGCCTTATCTTTTTTCGTCTTTGCCGTCGAAGCCGCAAATGCTGCATTGAACGCTTTTGTCGCCTCCGATGCTTTTTTCGCAAGCGATGCTTCCTTCTCGATTGCCGATTTTTCGTAAGTTTCAGTTACATAAACATCTTTTTCGAGGTCTTCAGCTTTCGGCCATGCGCTGTCCATCGCGAACTTTGTAGCCGCTTCGATTGTTTCATTCGCCCTGGTTTTAATAACGTCCAGCTCTATCTGAGTCGTCAGGTTTTCGCTCAGCAGTTTATTTGAGAGAACGATGATCGGGTCTCGTTCGCGCCACTGTTTTTCTTCGTCTT
>JAKJEQ010000070.1 GCA_022705345.1 Planctomycetota bacterium
TATTACTGTCGCCAGGGCGCCGATGCCTATCATTGCAAAAGTCGATTTCAGTGTTATCGCCATCCAGTCCGCAAGACCGGCGAAAGTACCCATAAAAGGCCCTAAACTTCGCTCAACAACAAAATAACTGCCGCCCGACCGAGGCATCGCAGTCGAGAGTTCAATATTTGAAAAAACCGAGGGGATAATCAAAATCCCTGCAAAAAAGTATGACAAAATAATCGAGGGGCCTGCAACCGAATATGCTATCCCCGGCAAGATAAAAAGACCGCTGCTTATCATCGCACCGGCTGCGATACTAAAAACGCTCAACGCTCCCAATTGTTTCTTAAGCATTATCCTATTATATACCATCTAAAACTGCCGGTGAATATATTTCAATTTAAAAACTCTTTTTAATATGAAATGCCCTACTGCCCATAGTGTAGGAGTTACCTCTGCCGCATTACGTCTTCCTTTTATATGGGGATTTATCCTTGACGAAAACTCCGGATTGGTATATAAACTATACCAATTAATTCGCGGTATAAATGAACAAAGAGCTTCTTCATACAAAATTAGTAAGGGAAATTATCGCTCAAATCGCTTCAGGGGCTTATAGCGATGGCGCTCGCCTTCCGGCCGAACGTAAGTTATGCCGCCAATACAACTTAAGCCGAGGAACCATACGCCAGGCATTTTGTGATCTCGAAAAACTCGGCATCATAAGAATCAAAGCCGGTTCAGGAGCTTATGTCCAGAAAGTCTCACAAAAGAAACTTCCTACTAATTTTCTTCCTCAGGATTTTGCCAACGTTACTTTTTCCGACATCATTTTCGCCCGTAAAGCCATCGAGACTGCCGCGATAACTCTCGCCTGTAAAAACATAGACGCCCGACAGATGCAGCAGCTTGAAGATCTCATCCATAAAATGGAGCTCTCAAAGGAAAATCTTCTGGACTTCTTCAAATATGATATGGATTTTCACCAGGTAATCATACAGGCCTCTAACAATATGCCTCTCATCACGGCTTTCGTTTCAATCGCGGAGTATCACAAATATTCACAGGTTTTTTCAAGCGTTCACGAAGACGAAGTTGACTTCGCTGTAAGTTACCATAAAAAAATGCTCTCCGCTCTCAAAGAACGCGACATAAAAAACGCTGCCAAAGCAATCAACAAACACTTGGACCATACAGAGCAGATATCCCAAATTATAAAACAAAGTGAAATTTCAACATGATTTTTTTTTAAAGGATGAATTAGATGAAAATTGAAAAATTTTCTTTCGGTACCGGAGACAGGTTCGCTCATCAGGGCAAAGCACAGCTTGCCGCTATAATAAAAGCAAAAAAACTCGGATGCGATATCGTCCCCGTCTGGAACAAATCGAACAGGGAACATTCCATCATCGGCACCAAACCCGCCGATTTACGCGCAGAAGCCGACGCCGCAGTAAAAGCCCTCGGCTGGGATGATTCATATTATGTCGATGCAGACCACATTAATTTGGGTACCGTAGATTCCTTTATTCAGCCCAGCAATTTCTTTACGCTGGACGTCGCCGATTACATCGGCCAGAAATGCGAAGAAAAGGATTTGACTGCTTTCATCGCCCAAAACAAAAAATTTCTCGGCACTCTCCAGATTCCGGGAATTGATACAAAATTAAATATAACTGAAAACGATCTTCAAAAAATCGGCGCTAAATTTCTGCTCGCCGTAAAAAAGGCAGGCGAAATTTTCAGGCAAGTCGCAGATAAAAAAGGCGGCGATAATTTCGTTACAGAAGTTTCTATGGATGAATCGAACCAGCCGCAAAGCCCGGTTGAGATGTTGTTCATTCTTTCAGCCATAGCCGCCGAAAAAATCCCCGCTCAAACCATCGCGCCAAAATTCACAGGCCGATTCAATAAAGGCGTTGATTACGTAGGAAATGTCGCGCAATTCGAAAAAGAATTCAACGAAGATATTGCGGTAATCAATTTCGCAGTTAAACAATTCGGCCTGCCGAATAATCTTAAATTAAGCGTCCACTCCGGCAGCGACAAATTTTCAATTTACGGCCCGATTAAAAGAGCGTTGAAAAATACCGGTGCAGGCATTCACGTCAAGACCGCGGGT
Source organism: Planctomycetota bacterium (assembly GCA_022705345.1). GTDB lineage: Bacteria > Planctomycetota > Phycisphaerae > Sedimentisphaerales > UBA12454 > UBA12454. The sequence goes on from JAKJEQ010000070.1 coordinate 2,105, forward strand.
ACTACGTGGCTTGAGGAAATCATCGGCCTTGCCCTCGCCGGCGGAGAAGGTCTTGTTATCGCAAAGGACGTTTACAAACAGGCCCTCGAGCATTTCGATGAGCTTTGCGGCCCGTACGCAACTGTTATTGATATTGATAAATCGAAACTGCCTTCAGCCGATGAAGTTGCCAAATGGGACAGCCAGAAATACGCAAATACGCTTCGTCACGATCTGTCGTGCGATGATTACAACCTGAATTTCAGGCAGTTAATCCACGTCGGCTATAAAATCGCCGCCAATATGGGCAGCAGATATATCAGTGCTCTGGAAAAATTTGAAGATACGATCGCCCAAACCGTTACCGAAAATATCTTCGACAGACACATCAAGCGTATATTTCTGGACTAAATAGCGGCCAAACTGCATTACAGGCAATTAAGTATCTACATTTTCCGGTTCACATAAACCTTTTCCTTGCCTCCTGCGCCTTAAACGATATACTGTTTAGCTTTCGTATATAATATAGTTTGCCATTGAGATGGCTAAAATTTTAAACCTTAAATTTTAAATGGTGTATCGTGCCTATTTTTGAATACAAATGCGATAAATGCGGAAAAGTCAGTGAATTTCTCGAAAAATCGATGAATTCCAAAGAAGTTCACGCCTGCCCTTCCTGCGGCGGGAAAAAACTTACAAAACAGTTCTCAACCTTTTCAGCTCAGGTCAAAAACCCCGCTGACGGAAAAACATGTCATTCCTGCCCATCAAGCGGAACATGCCCTCATTCAGGACTCTAATCATTATGGACGAAAACAAGGGAATTTACAACTTCAACGAAATAGAGAAAAAATGGCAAAACTTCTGGGAAACCAATAAGACTTTTGCCGCCAAAGATAACGACCCCAAACCAAAATATTATGTGCTCGATATGTTCCCATATCCCTCCGCACAGGGTCTGCACGTCGGTCACCCGGAAGGCTACACCGCAAGCGACATCGTCGCCCGTTTCAAACGGATGAACGGTTTCAATGTCCTGCACCCCATCGGCTGGGACGCATTCGGCCTTCCCGCCGAGCAGTACGCCGTCAAAACCGGCACCCACCCTGCCATCACAACCCAGCAGAACATCGACAACATGCGCAGGCAAATCAAGGCCCTCGGCTTTTCGTATGATTGGGACAGGCAGGTCGATACCACAGACCCGAATTATTTCAAATGGACGCAGTGGATTTTTCTGAAATTATTCAACAGCTATTTCGACGAAACCGAGAACAAGGCAAAACCAATTTCAGAACTTATACAGAATCTGGAAAAAGAAAAATTCTATATCAGTCCTGATGGCAGACCCGTTAACGCAAATCCGATTCCTGCCGTTATGGGCATTCCTGTCGGCAATCGTAAATGGGCAGAACTGACAAAACAAGAGCAGCAAGATTTTCTCAACAATCAGCGTCTGGCTTACGAAGACGAAGTCGCCGTTAATTGGTGTCCCGAACTCGGCACAGTATTGGCAAACGAGGAAGTCATCGGCAGCGAACGAGGCGGACATCCTGTCATTCGCAAACCAATGCGCCAGTGGATGCTTCGAATCACAAAATATGCAGACAGGCTCGAAGAGGATTTGCAATTCGTCGATTGGCCGCAGTCTATTAAAAAACTTCAAACCGATTGGATCGGCAAAAGTATCGGCGCCGAAGTCGACTTCAAAGTCGATGGCTTCGAAGAAATAATCACTGTCTTTACAACCCGACCGGATACATTATTTGGCGCAACCTATATGGTCCTCGCTCCCGAGCATCCGATTGTCGATGATATCACAACTCCAGCCCAAAAGCAGGCAATTGAAGATTATAAAAAACTCGCCTCGACGAAAAGCGACCTCGACAGAACAGACCTCGCAAAAGATAAATCAGGAGTTTTCACCGGCGCGTATGCGATTAATCCGGTTAATGAAATAAAAATTCCAATCTGGATCAGCGATTACGTCCTGATTAGCTATGGCACAGGCGCGATTATGAGCGTCCCCGCACACGATGACCGCGATTTTGAATTCGCCAAAAAATTCAATCTCCCGATTATCCCCGTCGTCGAACCCAAAGACGATAAAGCCATCGCCGAAAAAGTCGAGAAAGGCGAATACTGTTTCTCCGGCGAAGGCATCGCGATTAACAGCGGCGAGTTCACAGGTCTGCCGACCGCGGATTTCAAAGAAAAAATTACAAACTGGCTCGACGAAAAAGGCCTCGGCAAAAAAGCTGTAAATTACAAACTTCGTGACTGGCTCTTCAGCCGTCAGCGTTATTGGGGCGAACCGTTCCCCCTGCTTCATCTCGAAAACGGCTCAATAATCGCGCTCAATGAAAATGATTTGCCGCTGACTCTGCCGGAAACCGACAATTTCAAACCGTCAGACTCCGGCCAATCGCCTCTTGCCAAAATTGAAAACTGGCTAAATGTCGAATTGCCCAACGGCCATAAAGCAAAACGCGAAACCAACACAATGCCCCAGTGGGCAGGAAGCTGCTGGTATTATCTGCGTTACCTCGACCCGAAAAATGACCGTGCCGCTTGGGAAAAAGAAAAGGAAAAATATTGGATGCCTGTCGATTTATACATCGGCGGCGCGGAACATGCCGTTCTGCACCTGCTCTATTCGCGTTTCTGGCACAAGCTCCTTTTCGATTTAGGCTATGTCAGCACACCCGAACCGTTTAAAAAATTAATCAACCAGGGAATGATCCTCGGCGAAGACAATCAAAAAATGAGCAAGTCTCGCGGCAACGTCGTCAACCCCGACAAAGTCATCGATGATTACGGCGCCGATTCAATGAGACTTTACGAAATGTTCATGGGCCCGCTCGAATCCACAAAACCATGGAGCATGCAGGGCGTCGAAGGCGTCCACAGGTTCCTGAATAAATTCTGGCGGTGCGTAGTTGACGAACAGACCGGCAAATTATTAAGCAGCGTTAAGGATGTCGAAGCGGACGAGGAAACTCAGCGTCTTCTCCATCAGTCGATTCGCAAAGTAACGCAGAACATCGAAACTTTCCGATTCAATACTGCCATTAGCCAGATGATGATTTTCGTTAATCACCTGATTAAGCTCGAAGCGAAGCCGAAAAAAGCGATTGAAACTTTCATTCTCATTCTTTCGCCTTTCGCCCCGCACATCGCCGAAGAGCTTTGGCATTTGCTCGGTAATAAAACTACCTTAGCGTATGAACCCTGGCCGCAGTTTGATGAAAATCTCGCAAAGGAAAAAGAAATTGAGCTTGCCGTTCAGGTCCTCGGCAAAATTAAGGACAAGATCGTTGTGCCGTTCGACGCCGATGAAGAAGAAATTAAGCAGAAGGCTCTCGCCTGCGAAAAAGTAGCGTCCTCCATCGCCGGCAAAGAGATTAAGAAAATAATCGTCATTAAATCCCGTCTCGTTAATATCGTAACAGGATAATTTTAACCGCGAATGAACGCGAATATACGCTAAATAAATGAGTTTGTATGTGCGATGACGAAGAAAATATAATTTATAAGGATTTATCTTATAAAATTACAGGATTAGCGATTGAAGTGCATAACGAGCTTGGTTGTGGTTTTCTTGAAAAAGTTTATGAAAACGCAATGATGATGCTGTTCGAAAGAGAAAAAATTTCTGCAAGGCAGCAGGCCCCTGCGGATGTTTATTTTCATGAAAAAGTAATAGGCCAATATTTTGCCGATATTCTCGTTGAAAATAAAATAATCTTGGAACTAAAAACTGTAGATGCAATTTCGAATGTACACACAGCACAAGTTCTGAATTATTTGCGAGCTACTGGTATTAAGTTAGGTTTGATTTTAAACTTTGGTAAACCTAAATTTACATTCAAAAGATTGGTTTATGATGGTCGTAATATTATAGATTAAAAATTAGTGTTAATTCGCGTTAATTCGTGGTTATAAAGTGGTTTGATATATATGGCATTGGAAATTGAAATAAAACTTAAAGTTGATAGTTTGCAGCCTGCCGCTGAAAAACTCAAACTGCTCGGCGCAAAATTCGAAGGCGACTATCTTCAAATCGATTCTTATTATGACGATGAAAAAGACTCCCTCGTCAATTCCGATCGCTGCCTGAGAATTAGAAAACACAAAAACCATCTCGGCGAAACAATCGAGCTGACATACAAAGGCGCACGCGAAAATCATCGCTTTAAAACCCGCCGCGAAATCGGCATCAAAGTGGACAAAGCCGAAGAGCTTGCAGAATTATTTGAGCAGCTCGGCTACAAAATCCGCCTCACGCTCGAGAAAAAAAGGAGCCTTTGGGATTATCATGATTGCAAAGTCGCTCTCGACGAGCTGCCCCTTATCGGCACATTTGTCGAAATCGAAGGCCCTTCTGACCAGGTCATTGAACAGGTGCAGAAAGACCTCGGCCTTGAAAATCTTAAACATCAGCCCGCAAGTTACGCGCATTTGATGGAGCAGGCAATCGCAAAAGCGGGCCTCAACACAAGAACTATTTCATTGGACAAATAATAATGAATCCGGAAAACGGGTACATATCGTTAATTGTAAATACAAGTTCAGGCTCGAGCAGTGAAAAGCACATCGTAAAGCAGTTCATCGAGTATCTTGAATCCAAACAATTACAGCTCCAGGTCAATCATACAAAATCCCTTTCGCACGCCCGCGCGCTGGCAACCGAATCCGCCGTAAAATTCAATTGCGCCATGGTCATCGTAGCTGGAGGCGACGGTACGATCCGCGAAGTCGTTCACGGCCTTGAAGGCAGCGATAAGCCAATGATGCTGATCCCCTGCGGAACAGAAAATCTCCTCGCAAACGAACTTGGCTACAAGAAAAACAGCTTGAATCATATCATACAGATTTTCGAATCGAATACTCTTCGTCCGCTCGACCTCTGCAAGGCGAACGATACTTTTTTCACTTCCGTCGGCGGAGCAGGTTTCGACGGCGACATCGTCCAGCTCGTTAGCGACCGCCGCCGAGGCAACATCACGCATTTATTTTATTTCTTTCCCATTCTAAAAACTTTCTTCAGCTATAAATTTCCTCCGATCACAATCGAAGTTGACGATAAAGTTGTCTTCTCGGGAAGAGGAATCGCTATTTTCGGCAACATTTCTCGTTACGCCCTCGGCCTGCCGATTTTAAAAGTTGCAGATTTCGGCGACGGCCTGCTCGATATTTGTATTTATAAATGTTCGAACCAGATTCCGCTGATTTACCATTCGCTTTTGACAATTTTCAAAAGTCATCGCAAAAGCAAAGGCGTAATTTACAGGCAGGGCAAAAAAATTAAAATCTATTCCGACAGCTTTATTAGAACAGAGCTCGACGGCGACCCCGGCCCGCCGCTTCCATTGGAAGTTTCGATTATCCCGCACGCCGTAAAAGTTCTCGTTCCGCCAAAAGGAAAACCTGTCGGCATGCGTCGAAGAGTCTTTCGTGTCTTCGAATAATTTTCGTTAGCCCGCCGATTTATTCGGCCGGTTCAGAGCCGCGACAGTAATGGAGCGGGTAATTTAGCCCCCGGACCTGTGCCGGGGGATTTAAGGAAAAATTTTATGTTCAACATCGGCAATCTTAAAATCGTACCAAACGCCGGCCTTTTCATCATCGCAGGCCCATGCGTAATAGAAACAGAAGAAATCTGCCTCGACATCGCATCCCGGCTCATCGACATCAGCAAAAAAACTTCCGTCCCCGCGATCTTCAAGGCAAGTTTCGACAAAGCCAACCGCAGCAGCATCGAAAGTTTCCGCGGCCCCGGTATGGAAAAGGGCCTGGCCATCCTCGACAAAGTCAGAAAAACTTTCTCGCTCCCGATTCTCACCGATGTTCACGAAGTTGCGCAAGTTGCTCCAACCGCAAAAGTCGTTGACTGCCTGCAAATCCCCGCATTCCTCTGCCGCCAGACCGATCTGCTCGCCGAGTGCGGTAGAACAGGAAAACCTATCAACGTAAAAAAAGGCCAGTTCATGTCGCCCGAAGAAATGAAAAACGCCGTCGATAAAATCCGCTCCACCGGCAACGACAAAATTATGCTCACCGATCGCGGCACCTTCTTCGGCTACAACCGCCTCGTAAACGATATGACCTGCATCCCGTTGATGCAAAAATTCGGCTGTCCGGTCGTTTTCGATGCCACCCACAGCACCCAGCGTCCCGGCGGACTTGGCAACGCCTCGGCTGGCTGTCCCGAAATGGCCCCAATTCTCGCAAAAGCCGCCGTCGCCGCAGGCGCAGATGCCCTCTTCCTCGAAGTACACACAGACCCCAAAAAAGCAAAATCCGATGCCGCTGCTGTCATGCCCATCGAATGGCTTGAAAAATTATTGGCTGACTGCAAAAAAATCTACGAAATTGTCCATATTTAAAGAGTTCCTTTGTCCTAAACCTAAGCCCTATAATATTTTAGCTATCAGTAACACCGTTTCCTCCGTGTATCATTCGGCTCTGCTGTTACCCTCATAGCCTCGTTAAGTTTCGCTTTTTCCTATACTTAATTTTTAAATCTTTCATCCCGGCTTAAAGTTCGAATCCTTTATTGGCCGATAACTTCTATAGATTATCTCTCCAGACAAAAGAGATAACCTGCGTAGAACAGGTATTTTAAAAAATTTAAGGTTTTTTATTTATCGGCTCTCGGAAATAGACCGATAATTATGAGGCAATGATGTACTTAGGTTCGGACAGAAAAGTGAAGCAGAATTTAAGACAGCTCGTTCTGACAAAAGGCGCTGAAAAATACGTCTTCCGTTACGAACAAGGCTGCGAAGATTCCCTGCTTGACGCTCTTGTAGTTCAGGCCAAAGACACGAGGACAAACTTCGATTGGTTCGACGCCGCTGTTTTAAGTTTCAAGCTCACGCAATCACTCATTACCGAAGCAGACAAAATTTTAAGCGAAAAAGCTCCGCAGATGACAGAGCCTTTAGAATAGATTATTCATCTTCGTCGTGATTTATACGATATGGAGAAAAAAATGGAAAATTGTTTGATTATCACGGAATTTCTCGATTATTTGAAATTTGAAAAGCATTTCTCTGAGCACACTGCCAAATGCTACAATGCCGACCTCGAACAGTTCTGCCAGTACTTGTCAGGTCAACCTGAACAGTCTGGCTCCTCGGCTCAAAACAACGCCTCTGTAGCAGTAGCAACCCAGACTCAGACCCAAATCGAACAATTGCTCCTCGCTCTCACGACCGACACCGTTAGAGCTTACATGGCTCATCTCAATGAAAAGCAATATTCAAAATCTACTTCTGCCAGGAAACTTGCTACCCTCAGAAGCTTTTATAAATTCCTCGTTAAGAGAAGTTATCTTCAGGGCAACCCCGTCACTGCCGTCAGAACACCAAAGCAGGACAAGCGTCTGCCAAAATTCCTCGAATACGAACAGGTAAAAAGACTTATCGAAACCCCGCCTTCTGATAGCTGGCTTGGCGCAAGAGACCGCGCAATTATGGAAACACTCTACGGCACTGGCGTCAGGGTCAGCGAACTCGTCGGCCTTAATATCGAAGACGTTGACTTCCTCGGCGAAGTCCTCCACATAAGGGGAAAAGGCAAAAAAGAAAGAATCGCTCCAATAGGCTCGTCCGCCCTGCAATCGATCCAGCACTATATGGAGTACAGAAACCGCCGCGCTCAGAACAACGGCAATTTCGATTCGAAAGTCCTCTTCGTAAACAAGCACGGCAAAAGACTCAGCACAAGAAGCGTCCGCCGCAAAATGGACAAATACCTCAAGATGGCAGGCCTCGACCCGGCAATCAGTCCGCACACTTTGAGACACAGTTTTGCGACTCACATGCTAAACAACGGCGCAGATTTAAGAAGCGTTCAGGAACTCCTCGGCCATCAGTCTTTGTCAACGACCCAGATTTACACACATCTGACCACAAAGAAGCTCAAGGAAGTTTACGATGACGCCCATCCTCGCGACCACCAAATAGAAAACCAAAATAGCTAATCCAAAAAACCCGCCACTGTGCGGGTTTTTTTATGTCCTTTTTTGTGGAATCTCCTCCGTGTTTGATTATAATGCAACTATTGATTTATGGAGATTTCCTATGCGCAATTTTTTATTAAATTTGTTTTTAGTTTTTCTGATTGCAATTTCTATTTCCTGTTCTAAAAAGGCTCCTATCGATAAATCTAGAATCACAATCGCCGTCATCCCCAAAGGCACAACTCACGAGTTCTGGAAATCCATCCACGCAGGCGCAATAAAAGCCGCACAGGAACTCGACGTTGAAATCATCTGGAAAGGCCCGCTCAAAGAAGACGACCGCGAATCACAAATCACCGTCGTCGAAGACTTCATCACACGAAACGTTTCAGGCATCGTCCTCGCCCCGCTGGATGATACCGCCCTTCGACGCCCCGTCAATGAAGCCGCAAGAGCAGGAATCAACGTTGTTATCATCGATTCAGCTTTGGACAGCAGCGACCAGGTCAGCTTCGTCTCAACAGACAACTACATCGGCGGCCAAAAAGCCGGCGAGCATCTCGCGCAACTCCTCAAT
>JAKJEQ010000071.1 GCA_022705345.1 Planctomycetota bacterium
ATATCAGCAGAAAGATTACAGATAAAAGTATGAACCGATTTTTCATTTTTTTACTCCATCTAAAATAATAAAATAAAATAAAATGTTTAGATATTTTCTGCTAATCCGAAAAGAGGTAAATAAGTGAATGTGATTAAAGTTAGATGATACTTTACCAAAAAAGGGGTAAGGGATAATTTGTACGGCTAATGTAAGAGGAAGAATTATATTTAAGGCAGGGTATAGGGTACAGGGTATAGGGTACAGGGTATAGAATATAAATTTGAAGATTAAAGAATTAAAATTGAGTAAAAAGAAATAGAATTGACAGGGGATTAATGCGGGATAACAGGATTCTGACTGAAAAAAGGATTTGTAATTGGCGAAAAGAAGTTTTCTACAGTTCGAGAACATCACCAAGCGATTTCCGGGAGTAGTCGCGGTTGACAATGTAACAATTGAAATAGCACAGGGAGAATGTCATTCTTTGATCGGGGAAAACGGGGCGGGGAAAAGCACGTTAGGTAAAATTCTTGCGGGGATTCACCAGCCGGACGGCGGAACGATTTATATCGATGGGCACGAACATAAGTTTCGGGACGCCGGGGAGGCGTTTAAGGCGGGGATAGGAATGGTCCATCAGGAACTGGAATTCTGCGAGAATATGTCTGTTGCGGAAAATCTGTGTCTCTCGGAACTGCCTTCTAAAGCGGGGATGATAAATAAAAAGCAATTATACGAAAAATCGCGGCGAAAGCTGGAATTAATCGGTGCAGAACATATCGATGTTACGAAAAATCTGGGGCAGCTTACGGTGGCTAATCAGCAGCTTGTGCAAATAGCGGAGGCGGTGGGCAGAAACGCGAGGATACTGGTTTTCGATGAGCCGACAAGTTCTTTATCTCAGTCAGAGACAGAAAATCTGTTCATGCTTATCGATGAATTAAAAAGCAAATCTATAACGTGCATTTATGTATCGCACCGTATGCCTGAGATATTCAGGCTTTGCGACAGTGTGACGGTTCTGCGGGACGGGAAGGTTGTCGGGACGAAAAAAATAAGTGAAATAACCGAGGATAAATTAGTCGAAATGATGATAGGCAGAAGTTTCGAGGCGTATTTTCCAAAGCACATAAAGAAGGATAAAGGCCAAGAGCTTTTGCGGGTTGAAAATTTATCGAGTCCGGGTAAATTCGAGGATGTTTCGTTTTCTCTGCATGGCGGGCAGATACTTGGGCTGGCGGGGCTTGTGGGGGCGGGAAGAACGGAACTGGCTGAAGCTATTTACGGTTTGGATAAAAATGCCAAAGGGAAAATTCTCATAAATGGGAAGGAAGCGAAAATATCGAAGCCGAGGGAAGCTCTCAACAACGGGATTTATCTTGTGCCGGAGGACAGGAAGAGGCACGGGCTGGTGCTTTCGATGAACGCAGCGGAAAATATTTGCCTTTCGGTGCTGGGAAGAATTTCCAACGCACTGAAAATAATCAAGCGTAAGGAACTGCTTGGGGTTGCGGGAAGATATTTTAATCTTTTGAAGGTCAAGGCCTCTTCATTCTGGGTTTCGGCTTTGAGTCTTTCAGGGGGGAATCAGCAGAAGCTGGTGCTGGCAAAGGCGCTTGCGGCGGAGTGCAAGATTCTTATCGTCGATGAGCCGACGAGGGGGATAGATGTCGGGGCAAAGGCGGAGATTCACAGTTTGATCGATGAGCTTGCGGGGGCGGGTAAGGCTGTTTTGCTGATATCGAGCGAATTGCCGGAACTTATCAATCTTTCAACGAATATACTTGTTTTTAGAAATGGAAAAATAACGGGCCAGCTTTCGAGAGATGAAGCAAATCAGGAAAAAGTATTGAGACTGATGGCAGGAATATAGACGAATTTATGATTTAAAATTTAAGATTTAAAATTTTTGGAAATTAAATGCAAAAAAAAATAAAAAAGGCGGCAAAAAGAATACCGTTTTTAAAAAAACAAGGGGATGCGGTGCAATTGATTGTTGGCGGCAGGCCATTTCTGATACTTGGAGGTGAGTTGGGGAATTCGACGGCATCGAGTCTGGAATCATTAAAAGCATTTTGGCCGCGGCTGAAGGAAATGAGACTTAATACTGTTCTTGCGCCGGTTTACTGGGATTTAATCGAGCCTGTTGAAGGGAAATTCGATTTTGAACTTGTCGATGCGCTGATTGCGGGGGCACGCAAAAATAAAATGCGGGTTGTTCTGCTTTGGTTCGGAAGCTGGAAAAACAGTATGTCTTGTTATGTACCGGGGTGGGTGAAGACCGACCAGAAGAGATTTCCGAGAGCGAGACTGAAAAATGGTAAGGCAATGGAAATACTTTCTGCGTTTAGTGATTCAAATTTGCAGGGGGATATAAAAGCTTTTACCGCGATGATGCGGCATGTGCGCAAAATTGATGGAAAACATCATACAGTGATCCTGGTTCAGGTCGAAAATGAAATCGGAATGCTTGAAGATGTCAGGGATTATTGCGATCTGGCTAATAAGGCATTTGAAAAGAATCCTGAAGACGAAGAGATTTTTATGGCACGGCATTATGCGCGTTTTACGAATAAGGTTGCAAAGGCGGGAAAGGCGGAATATGCGCTGCCGATGTATGTGAACGCAGCGCTCAATCAGGATGGGCAAAAACCGGGTGAATATCCAAGCGCGGGGCCGCTGCCGCATTTGTTCAATGTCTGGCGACAGGAGGCGAAGGAGATAGATTTTCTTTCGCCGGATATTTATCATCCTGTGTTCGAGGAGTGGTGCGAAAGATATCATAAAAAAGATAACCCGCTTTTTATACCGGAGGCGGGCAGGGGAAATGAGAATGCGGTTAAGGCGTTTTTTGCTTTCGGGCAGCATGACGCGATTGGATTCAGTCCGTTTGCAATCGAAGCAACCCAGGGGGATACGATTTCGGAATTATACGATGTTTTGTCGCAGCTTTCGCCGATGATTTTGGAGAATCAGGGGAAAGGGACGATGGCGGGAGTATCACTTAATGAAGAACATAAAACGCAGGAAGTAAAACTTGGGCGGTATGTTTTGAAAGTTTCGCACGATTATACTTTTCAATGGACAACGAGAGAAACTGGAACAGATAAATGGCCGAACGCTGGAGGTTTAATTATTCAGAACGGGGACGATGAATACATAATTGCGGGGCGCAGGCTAATTGTGACTTTTTCGCCTAATCCTTCGACTGGTGAAATTGCCGGGATAAAAAGCATTCAGGAAGGACGATTTGTTAATGGGCGATGGATCGGCGGCAAGTGGATGAATGGCGATCAAAGTCACCAGGGGAGACATCTGAATCTGCCGGGCGGAAAGTTCGGAATACAGAAAGTCAGTCTATATCGTTACCATTAAAGGAGGAAATAGGTAAGGCTGAAAATTCAGTAATATTGAGGATGATAATACTACATAATTTTTTGTATTCATTTTTTTGAATAAAAAACGGTTTTTATAATAACATCCTTCTACAAAAGCTAAAAATCAAAAAAAAATGTATTATTTTTTAAAAAAAATGAAAAAAATGTTGACGATTTAAATGCGATTTGATAATATTAAGTAAACGTTTACTTGAAGTTCTTTGCACCTAAGGGAAGTTTTGGTAAGCGGGGTTTGATAAGTCCACCAAACAGGGAGGAGGACAAATCAAATACTCGACCGGCATTGCGTATAAAACATACTTCGAATGCAGTCAGAGTTTGGAGCATGTTGAGAACGATAATTGTTGTTCGTAACATAAGAATAGAGTTCCTTAACTTTTTAGGGAGGAGTTGATTATGAAAAAATTTATTATTTGTTTAACAGTATTAGCAGCAGTAAGTGCAGTTCAAGCGGATTTTGTAATCGGTAACTATGAAAGTGGTCTGGACGGCTGGGAAAGCGCCGGCACAATAGAGGCTGGTGCAACAGTGGGTGTAACTCTCGGCAGCGCTTCGGCACATGTCGGATTATCAGGCTGGGGCCAAGGTATAAGATATACATTTGGCGCAGAAGCTGATAAAGCCCAATTCATGAATCATAACACCTTTAAGATTGACTTTTCAGTAGCAGCCAATGACGGGTCAATTTCAGAAGGCTACACACATTTACAGAATGTGATTATGAATAATGGAGTCGCCGGCTGGCAGACTGTTTCAGGCGCAAATCCACTAATCACTTATTATTGGTGGAGCGGTTCTCCGGAACGGACAACCACACTGGTTGTTGATTACAGCGCTTATCGTGATCAAATTACAGACATTCTCGCAGATGGAACCGGCGGCGGTTACATTCAGATTTACATCGAAACACAAACTGGCGGCGGAGCTCCAATCGATATGTATTTTGATAACGCAAGACTTGCGGATCCAATTCCGGAACCGGCAACAATTGCACTGCTCGGTCTTGGTCTGACACTGCTTAGGAAAAGAAGCTAATTTGTAAATTCACGGCAGTATGTGAATATACCCTTAAGGGTATAAAAGTGAATTAAAAAATTAAACGCCCTTTGTGCCTTACAAAATAGGAAACAAGGGGCGTTTTTTTTTACTAAGAATTTTGAAGGTAGAATTTAGAAGGCAGCAGATTCATAATAAGGTGCGTTCTTTTTTTAATTCAGGAATAATCAATTATGGACAAGGTACGGATAGGTTTAATAGGTTACGGAAATATGGGGAGGAATCACGCGAAATACCTTTTTGCAGGAGAAGTGCCGCATGGGGAATTAACAGCGGTTTGTGATATATCGGCTGATAATTGCTGCCGGGCAAGACAGGAATTAGGAGGGGACGGCAAAGTTTTATGTTTTGACGATCCTATGAAGATGATGAAATCCAAGGCAATTGACGGGGTTTTGATCGTATCGCCTCATTATGAACATCCGAAAATGATCGAGGCCGCGCTGAAGAATGATTTGCATGTTTTGTGTGAAAAGCCGATTGGCGTTTTTACGAAAAATGTAAGAGAGATAAATGCGCTGGCAGACAGAAGCAAAAAAGTATTCGGGATAATGTTCAATCAGCGGACTAATAAAGTTTATCAGAAAATAAAAGAGATGATTACATCCGGACAGCTTGGTGAAATTAAACGCACGAACTGGATTGTAACTCACTGGTACAGGCCGCAAAGTTATTATGAAAGCGGGGGATGGCGGGCAACGTGGGCTGGAGAAGGCGGCGGTGTGCTGCTGAACCAGTCGCCGCATCAAATCGATTTGTGGCAGTGGATTTGCGGAATGCCCGTGAGGGTCAGGGCTTTTTGCAGTTTCGGGAAATATCATGATATCGAAGTTGAAGACGATGTAACAGCTTACGTAGAATACGCCAACGGGGCGACTGGAGTGTTTATTACTACTACGGGCGAAACGCCGGGAACGAATAGATTCGAGATTGCAGGCGATAATGGGAAAATTGTACTCGAAGATGAGAAGATTACTTTCTGGAAGACCAGCGTGCCGGAGCGGCAGTTTAACCGCGAATTTAAAGGCGGGTTCGGCGCTCCCGAATGCCAAAAAAAAGAAGTAGCTGTCGAGGGCAAAGGCGAAGAGCATAAAGGAGTTGTCAAAGACTGGGTACATGCTATACTGACAGGGACGCCTTTGCTTGCGCCGGGAGAGGAAGGGATAAACAGTTTGCAGTTATCGAACGCAATGCTGCTTTCGACGTGGCTCGATGATTGGGTGAACCTGCCGATCGATGATGAAATATTTTATCAGCAACTTCAGGAGAAAATAAATAATTCTAAATTTAAAAAAATAATTAATAAAATAGAAATGGACACTGAAGGGACTTATTGATGTATTTGACAGGTTTTGCGGATGAAGCGGCGAAGGATATTGAGGGGCAAATACGCGTTACAAAAGAACTCGGCTGGGAAAATATCGAGAGCAGAAGCGTAAACGGGAAAAATATCCATGATATTTCTGACGAGGAGTTTGAAATCGTTTACGGAAAACTTGCAGATGCGGGGGTGAGGATAAGCTGCTTCGGGTCGGCTATAGCGAATTGGGGGAAGAAGATCACAGAGCCGTTCGACTCGTCTTTAGAAGAAACGAAACGCGCGATTCCGAGAATGCGGAGGCTTGGGTGCAAACTGATTCGTATTATGAGCTTTGCAGTTATCGAGGGACGCGAGCCGGATGACCAGATGGAGCAGGAGAGATTTCGCAGAGTACGGGAATTGAAAAAGATGTTCGATGACGGCGGTATTACGGCGGTACATGAAAATTGCATGAACTACGGCGGGATGGGATGGACTTATACCCTGAAATTAATTGAGAATGTGCCGGGGCTGAAACTCGTGTACGACACAGGCAATCCTGTTTTTACTGACGACCGGACGAAAGCAAAACCATATCCGAAACAATCATCGTGGGAATTTTATAGACATGTCAAAGAGCATATTGAGTATGTTCATATTAAGGATGGAATTTGGAATGCACTTGAAAACAAAATACAATATACTTTCGCGGGAGAAGGAAACGGCGATGTGAAACGCATTGTAAAGGATTTGCTGGATAGCGGATATGACGGCGGATTTTCGATGGAGCCGCATCTGGCAGTCGTGTTTCATGATAAAAGCGTGCAATCTGAAGAGGCGGTTAAATACGCGAATTACGTTGAATATGGCAGGAGATTTATGTCAGTGTTGAAAGAACTGGGATACAGCGAAGATTAGAATGAGATTCTTCACTTTGCTGCGGCTCCGTTCAGAATGACAAAATTTTATGATTCTTTATATTCGAAATAGTCGAAATCGGCATTTATTTTTGTGCCGAAGATGTCCTGACAGCAAATCGCGGCAAAAGCGCCGGTGAAACAGCCCTGCTGGCAATATTCATCAGATAATCTTGTGGCATCGAGGATGGGGCCGATGGGTTTGAAATTTTTTTCATCAAGACTGTATGAGAATTGCAGTTTGCCGTAATCGAAATCGCCTCGAAGGGAAACTCTTTTTGCGTCATTTAATTTTATTTCGGGGCATAATTCATCATACTTATTGTTATCCGATGCAATAATGCCGAGATGTTTGCCGAGAGTTTCGTCGCGGCTAACGCGGAGATAGAAATAGTTTTGCGAATCATAGAAAAACGTTAAGCCGGCCATTTGCTGGAAGTATTGAGGTTCGAATTCGAGACAGGTTGTAACCTGGCATTTGAAGGACTGGAGCCTTCGGCCGAGCAGGCTTTGATGATGATTCGAGGCGAGAGATTCTCTGCCTTTGAGACGCAGGAAACCATTGCGTTCTTTTAGAGAAAGCCAGCTTTCATCAGCGGGCAGCCGCAGTGTCGCATAATGAGCACTGAGAGAGCCGGAATCGAAATCGTCGCGAGCAGGTTCGGCTTTGAATTTATGTTCCGGCAGGCCCGGAGCATCAACGTCAATTTTTGGAGTATTGCCGCCTTCGATTCTAAGCCAGCCGTCGTCCGTCCAGTAACATTTCTGGATAGCGGTTTCTCTTCCTAGAACGCAGCGGCGTTTCGGATTCGTATCGGACGGCAGAGGTCTGCCGCAGAGGTGAACCATGTACCATTTATTATTTTGGGTCTGAACGATAGAGGCGTGGCCTGCTCTTTGCAGCGGCAGCTTAGGATCGAACCGGCTTGTTAAAACAGGATTTGTCGGGTCAACCTCATAAGGGCCATCAATATTTTTTGAGCGTGCCATTGTGACCAGATGGTCAAAAGTCGTGCCGCCTTCTGCGGTGAGTAAATAATACAAGCCATTAATTTTATAAAGATGCGGGCCTTCTGTGAGTTTGAACTGAGTTCCCTTGAAAATATTTTTAACAGGGCCGGTGAGTTTTTGCTGTTTTGGGTCGTACTCCTGTAAGACAATCCCGGAAAACGGATTTTTGCCTTTGCGGTGATCCCACTGCATATTGACGAACCATTTGCGCCCGTCGTCATCGTGGAAGAGCGATGGGTCGAAGCCGGAGGAATTTAAGTATATCGGCTCTGACCATGGGCCCATTATATCTTTTGCGGTAATCAGATAATTATGGCAGTCTTTGAAGTTGCTGTTGTAAACGCGGGTGTTTGTGTAAATGAGATAGAATAAACCATCGCAATATGAAAGACACGGCGCCCATATACCACAGGACGGGACGTTGCCTGTCATATCGAGTTGGCTGACGCGTGTGATGGGATGCGTGAGCAGACGCCAGTTGACAAGGTCTTTCGAATGGTGGATTTGGACGGCTGGGAACCATTCGAAAGTGCTTGTTGCTATATAGTAATCATCGCCGACACGAATAATCGAGGGGTCGGGGTTGAAGCCGGGCAATATCGGGTTGTGAATTTTGTCCATTTTTTTAACCTTCTAAAAATATAATCCTAAATAGTTCAGCATAGTATTTCAACTAAAATTAGTTCGTACGCCATAGCGGGAAAATTCATCAGAGGCAATTTCCTGCCATTGCGGTTCGAGGCCGATAGCGACATTATCAGAATAAAAGCCTGCGATAAATCCTCCTCTGCCTTTCCATAGTTTGTCGAGCATTTCGCGGACTTTTAGGCGGATGATTTTTTCGTCGCGGGTTTGCAGAGTTTTCTGAATATCGACAGGACACCAGAAAGTAATTTTACTGTTATTCTGGTGAGCGGCGAGATTGTCGATGCCGTGGAGGTCGGGCTGGTCGAACTGGAGGACGTCAACGCCTGCCTTGATAAGGCCGGGGACGATATTGCCGATATTGCCGCAGGAATGCATGAAGACTTTTATGCCGCAATCACGAGCGATGCCGAAAAGTTTTTCAAAACGAGGGAAAAATTCTTCGTACCATAATTCGGGATTAATAAAAATCTGGCTTTGCGTGCCCCAATCCTCAGGATACATAACACAGTCGGCGCCGGCTTTGGCGTGATTGCGAATCATCTGTTCGAGCAGTATATCGATTCGGTCGTGGAGAATCCTGATTTGGTCTCTTTGCAGGATGAGTGCCATAAGGTAATTATCGATCTTGAAGATTTTACGCGCGATATTGAACGCAAAGCCCGGCATACCGCCGATAATCCACTTGTCTTTGTTTTCGTGTCTTGCCTTAACGACGGTTTGAAAATCTTCAAAATGAGAAAAATCAGGAAGTTCGTAGTTTTCTATTTCAGAAACGTCATTCAAAACGCCTTTAACTACTTCGCCTTTGGTCGTATCATCGAGGCGCTGCCAGATATTGCCCCATTCGTCGATTCGCTCCCATTTTGCGGGAGAGACTTTCTGCCAATCAGTTGCGCGGGTTTTTGCGTTGTCGTTGACCCAGAGGAAATCAGAATCCGGGAAAGAGCGGGCAACCCTCTGCGGATTATTGAAGTCCAAAGTTCTTTGAACGATTTCTTTCGGTGTCATTGTCATATACTATCTTTCAAAAATAATTACCCATCGCTGACGCTCAGGGCTCTGATATTAATTACCCATCGCTCATCCACAGGACCACAAAGCGGCGCTCATGGGCTCGGTAATTAGATCGCGTAAACGTTATGCATATCGTAATAAATTCCTTTTTTCTCAAGCAACTGCTCGTGAGTCCCTGTTTCGCTTATATTTTTATTGGCCAGGACAATAATCCTGTCGCATTTTTTGATTGTGCTGAGACGATGGGCGATAATGAAAGCCGTCCTGTTATCGAGCATATTGTCGATGCTCTCCTGTATGAGCTTTTCGGTGACGGAATCAACAGAACTTGTCGCTTCATCGAGAATGACAATAGCGGGATTTTTGAGAAATACTCTCGCGATTGCAATCCTCTGCTTTTGTCCGCCGCTGAGTTTTACGCCTCTTTCGCCGACGAGGGTATCAAACCTGTCAGGCAGTTCGAGAATGGTGTTATAAATATTGGCCATCATACAGGCTTTTATCATTTCGTCTTCGGTTTTGCCGGGGTTGGCGAAAAGGAGATTGTCGCGGATGGTGCCGTAGAACAAAAACGTTTCCTGGAAAACGATGCCGATATTCTGACGGAGAGAGGTTTGCGTAAAATCTCTTATATCTCTGCCGTCGATTTCGATGCAGCCTTGCTGCGGGTCATAAAAGCGCGGCAGAACTGCGATTTTTTCACCTGCATAAACGCTGAGATTTATGTTTTCGAGAACGAGTTCTCTGCCATAGGAAAATGTTACGTTCCGGTAATCAACATTGCCTTTAACGTGATCTTTCTCGAGTTTGTCGGCGCCGGTTTTATCTTTGATGTCAGGTACGATTTTAAGGAAATCGACGATTCTTTCGAGGCCGACCATGCCGTCCTGAAATAGATTCATAACGTTCATGATGCCGGCGATGGAGTTGTATAAATAATTCGTGAGCATCAGGAACAAAGTGATTGTGCCGAGCGTTACGGAACCGATTTTGTAGAACATGAAAATGCCGCCGACGACGGCAATCTGCATTCTGCCCCAGTCCATAGAGCCGTAGCTTAATT
>JAKJEQ010000072.1:0-368 GCA_022705345.1 Planctomycetota bacterium
AAACTGTATTTGCCTGCTTTGAAATTTTCCTTAAAACGTAAAGGCCTGGTTGTAATCATTTCCTTGGTTTTTATCGTTGCGGCTTTGCTGTGCGTTCCGCATCTTGGCAGAGAATTTGTGCCAATAATGGATGAAGGCGCTTTCGATATGGATATTCTTCTCCCGGCCGGAACATCCCTGGAGCGTTCGGCAATGATTTCGGGCTTAATCGAAAAAAGATTGATGCAGTTCGAGGAGCTCGAAACGATAGTCGGGAAAACCGGTCAAACTGGTCTTGCTATTGAAGCCCGAGGAGTGGAAAAAACAGGTTTCGTCGGTTCGATGAAACCTCGTTCGCAATGGAAAAATGCTAAAACAAGGGATGAACT
>JAKJEQ010000072.1:378-10360 GCA_022705345.1 Planctomycetota bacterium
CGAAGACATTCCCGGAATTGCCTACGGGTTCAGCCAGCCGATTCAATGCCGTATCGATGAACTTGTCGCCGGCACCCGCGCTCAGATAATTGTCAAACTTTTTGGGAATGATTCTGAAATCCTCGGGCAAAAACTTGACGAAATCGCTGCCGTTCTGTCAGGCATCGAAGGCAATACCGATATGGTAAAAGAAGTATTTGCAGGCCAGCCTTATGTATCAATAAAAGTTGATAGAAATAAAATTGCCCGGCATGGTATGAACGTAAGCGATGTTTTAGATGTTATCGAAATTGCGTTAGGCGGCAAACCTGCTTCCAAAATTTATCAGGGCAACAAAACTTTTGACCTGACATTGCGTTTGCCCGGCAAGGCAAGAAATTCTGTGCGGTCTTTATCTGAACTGATGATTAATTCGCCGGATGGATATACTATTCCGCTTGGGCAATTGGCAAATGTCAACATCGAAGAAGGGCCTGTGCAAATCAGCCGTGAGAACGCTCAAAGACGAATGGCAATAGAACTCAATGTACAGGGCAGAGACATAGGTTCATTTGTTGAAGATGCTCAAAAACAGATTCAGGAAAAAATAAAACTGCCTGAAGGATATTACATCGAATGGGGCGGTCAATTTGAAAATCAGCAGCAGGCTTCGAAACGGCTTATGTTTATCACACCCATAATCATAAGCATAATCATTGTACTTCTATTTTTTACTTTTCAATCTATACGGCTGACTCTGCTTGTCATGTGCAATCTCCCGTTTGCACTGGTTGGCGGTGTTTTTGCCTTGTTAATTTCTGGTTTTTACGTTTCGGTTCCCGCATCTATCGGTTTCCTCGTGCTTCTTGGAATTGTCGTGCTCAATGCTATTGTGCTTGTTACCTATATTTCAAACCTCGCCAAGGATGAAGTTAACATTGAAAATGCTGTTATGCAGGCGTGCATGCTGCGTCTGCGCCCGATTTTAATGACTGCTTTAACTACTTTTTTCGGGCTCGTGGGAATGATTATTGCGACAGGCCCCGGCTCCGAAGTTCAAAAACCATTGGCTGTTGTAGTTGCAGGCGGGCTTGTCACTTCTACATTGGCGACTTTGTTGGTATTGCCCGCGATATACGGCTGGTTTGAAAAAAAGAAAACTGAAATAAATTTTTAAGGAGTTATTTAGGAAGATGAAGATTTTTTTTGTTGTAGTTGTTAACGTGTTGTGCATTGTTTTTATCTCCGGCTGCTCAGCCAACAAAATTGAAGGTGTCAAAGTTGATAAACAACCCGGGGCGAATATATCTGGCTGATGTCAGATGACGATGTTCTTAAACCAGGCGCTATTCAAATAGTTCTGGAGAAAATTATATTTAATTACAGCCTGATAATTGTTAACGCTGAAGTTCGCAATACCGATTTATCCAAAGTGATAGACCAGAGACGCCTGCGCATCAGTCACGATAGAATTTACGCGCCTCATGAATTTGAAAATTTTTTTATGGAAACCGGCGATTTTCTTACTTTCATAGGTTGCGTTATAATCAAAAAAAGTCTTTGGGATGAAAGAGAAAAGGGAAAATATTTCGGCAGCTCTTTTATCCATGTCGGCGTCATATTCCAAAAACCCTTTCCGGCGGACATCCTTGTTATTGCCGAGCCTTACCTAGAGATACGCTACGGTAACGCTGAATGGTCCCCAAGGGCATTCGAAATATGGTTATTCAAATGGCCGCAATTGATATGGTCGTTTGCGAATATGCCTGATGAAGCAAAAAAGCGTGTAACTCCAAAAGAAGCCTACCTTTACTACCTGAGAATAATGCTCTACAGAGCTAAAGGGGGGTACTCAATTAATGAATATCGAAAATTCATTGAGCCAAAACTCAAATCTAAACGCGATAAATTCATATTACAGATGATCGCAAGAACGCCGGGCATTTTACTCAATTTTGCCGGCCTTTTTTATTATTCCTTTATCTGTACAAAAACCGGGCTTGGTTTAATCGATATGAGGAACAGCAAATTTTATTACAAAAATTATTTCAAAAATATTTTTGCTCGGAAATAAATATAAATTTTAACTTCAAAAACTAATTGCTTGTTTTCAGATCATACGCGCGATAAAGCAGGTCAAGATATTGTTCCTTTTCAGTTACCTCGTCCTTAACCTGCGCGAGCAGTTTGTAATCCTTGTATATTTTTTCATCGGCGAAACTTTCGTGCAGCTCTTTAATCTTTGCCTCGGTATCCTCAATAGCCAGCTCAATCTTTTCCGGCGGCCAGAGATTAAACTGCTTCAGTTCCGGCGGGGCGGTCTTTTTCGGCTTATCCTGCTTTGCCTTTTCGTAGCGGAAGACTGCTTTTGTATTTCCTGCTGCGACCTTTGCTCCAAAATTTCCGTATATTTTCGGAAAGAACCATCTATGAATTCAAATTTGCCTGGAGTCGTTTTTCCCAGCTCATCCGCGCCGAGCACAAGCAGATGGGTGGCTATTCTGTCGAGGAAAAACCTGTCATGACTTATTGCGATTATCGTGCCTGTGTAGTTTTGCAATGCGTTTTCAAGCGCTTCTATGCTTGGAATATCAAGGTGATTTGTCGGCTCATCGAGAATCAATAATTCCGGTTCGGACAAAACGAGTTTGCAAAGCGCAAGCCTATTCCGCTCTCCGCCGCTTAGGTCCGAAATCTTTTTGAAAACATCATCTTTGAAAAACATAAATGCGCCGAGCCTGCTGCGCATCTGTTCAGGAAGCATTTGCGGAAGAACTGAGGACGCCTCCTGCAATACGGTATTTTCAGGATTCAGTTCCGCTCCTGCCTGGTCGAGATAGCCGACCGAAAGCGATTGTTTGATCCCAATCGTCCCGCTTGTCGGTTCGATTTGACCAAGCGCAAGTTTTAGGATCGTGGTTTTACCCATACCGTTTGGGCCAATGATGCCCATACGCTGTCCGGTGAAAAGCTCAAAACTTAAATTTTCAAAAAGATTCAATTCACCAAAACTTTTTGAAAGATTTTTGCTGATAACTGCCGTGTCAACC
The DNA here is from genome assembly GCA_022705345.1 of Planctomycetota bacterium. Taxonomy (GTDB): domain Bacteria; phylum Planctomycetota; class Phycisphaerae; order Sedimentisphaerales; family UBA12454; genus UBA12454. Next base: position 3,408 of record JAKJEQ010000072.1, read on the forward strand.
CTTTTGCTCCTGTTTCCTGCCTCGGCAAATTTAAAATTAAGCTCTTTTGTATTTTGCGGTTTTTCAAGAAAGTCGGGATTGTTCTTGAGAAGATTATCGAGACGCGTTTGTCTTCCTTGTGCGACGTTCTTTGTTCCTTTGCGATTTATATTTCGGACAATAAAATCGCGGGTTTTTTCCACGAACTCCAGCCGATGTTCGTATTGACGCTGTTGCTGGGTTTCTCGTTTTTCTTTTTCCTGCCTGTAATTGCTGTAATTGCCGGGAAAAACATTTACCTTGCGGTTACTGATTTCCACTATTTTACAGACAAGCCTGTCAAGCATAAACCTGTCGTGGCTGACAATGACTGCGGCCCCATCGAAGTTCCTCAAAAATTTCTCAAGCCACAAAGTTGCATCCCAGTCGAGATGGTTTGTCGGCTCATCGAGCAGCAGCAGCTTCGCATCGGCAAGCAGGACTTTGGCCAATCCAAGCCGCGACAATTGTCCGCCGCTAAGTTGCGAGGTTTTTAAAGAATAGTGTTTTTCAAGGAGACCCAGGCCGGACGCGATTTCTTTTATTCTGGTTTCGTATCTGTATCCGCCTGCAAGTTCAAACTCGCTGCTTAACCGCTCATATTGCTGCATTGCGGATTTCAATTCCTCGCCGGTAAAATTACTGAGTGCATGCGCTGAGTCGTGCAGCTTTTTTTGAAGGTTGAGAATTTCCTCTGCGCTGCTGTGCAGTTCCTCAAACACCGTTTTTTCGCCCGAAAAGACCGGTTCCTGCGGCAAGTATCCGATCCGAAGGTCTTTTCTCTGCTGGATGTGCCCCATGTCGGCGGACAACTGCCGCAAAATCAATTTCAGCAGAGTTGTTTTACCCGAACCGTTATTTCCGACAAGGCCGATTTTCTCGGCGGGGTATATCTTTAAATCAAGCTGGTCGAAAATCACCTGCGAGTTGTATGATATATGTACATTTTTTATAGTTACTATTGGCATTGACACATTATACAGAATTTCTTTTTAAAATCTATTACCACTGACTCGCAAATTATATAATCTAAAGTATAATGAATTTTCATGTTTTTAATTTGGAGAATCGATAAATGCCTGAAATTGCAAGTGGAGTATTAAAACCTGATAAAAAGGGAACCGGACGTCTGGTTAGTATGGAAAGATCGCTTCGTGCGGCAGCCGGCGATACGATAGTATCTGCGAAGATAATACGGCAGAACGGGCTTGTCGAAGGGGCAGTAGTATCCGGCCCGTTTGATATTGTCAGGGACCGCAAAGAACTGTCGGCTGTCGATTCGATTTGCGGATTAAAGCCTCAGGATTTTCAAAAACGCAAATCTTTTAACGAACTTGTTGCGGTAAATCCTGATAAGAGATTTAATCTTGCCAAAAGCGGTCAGCGGAGTATGCGGATAATCGACCTTGTGGCGCCGATAGGCAAGGGGACACGCGGATTAATAATATCTCCGCCAAAGGCCGGCAAAACCGTTCTATTGGGGCAAATTGCCGAAGCGATCCTTCATGACGACCCTAAAACATGTGTAATTGTTTTGTTGATTGACGAAAGACCCGAAGAGGTAACAAGTTTCAGGCGAAAGATAAAAGGTGCGCAAGTTGCCGCAAGCACCATCGACGGCACTAACGATGAGCATATAGAACTTGCGCAGTTACTGCTTGCCAATGTCAGGCTTGAACTCGAATGCGGTAGAGATGTTGTGGTTCTTGTGGATAGCCTGACGCGGATGGGAAGGTCATTCAATCGCAAGGGGGCGGGAACTGCAAGGGTGATGTCGGGCGGAGTGGAAGTCGGAGCTTTGGACATACCTCGAAAGTTTTTCGGAATGGCACGAAATATTGAAAACGGAGGCTCGGTTACGATTATTGCGACTATCCTGGTTGATACAGGCTCGCGAATGGATCAGTTGATTTATGAGGAGTTTAAGGGGACCGGCAACAGCGAAATAGTTCTTGATCGCTCTCTTGCCGAAGCAAGGATATTCCCGGCGATAAATTTGCCTGCCAGCGGAACCCGCAAGGAGGAAATTTTGTACAATGAGCAGGATATGAAAGGACTTGCGACGATGAGACGGGTGCTTTCAAGCTATAAGCCCCGCGAGGCAATGGAATCAATGGGAAAACTGCTTGATAAGTTCCCGACAAATGAAGATTTCCTTCGAAGCCTTTCAGGATAATTGTTTTGTCACTTTGTTACCGCTATTGATTTGCGAAACATTATCAGGCTGTAAGAGAAAAAGGCAAGCCCGACAATCGTTACCATAGCGAAATTCGGCCAGACGGCGCGCAATCCTCCGCCGCGATAAATAATTATCTGAGAAAAATGAACGAAATGCCTCGACGGCAGAAAAAAAGTAACAAAACGCAGCCACTGCGGCTGACTTTCAACCGGGGTTTGGCCGCCCGACAAAAGCTGCATCACCATTATAACCAGCATTATAAGCAGGGCGAACTGTGCCATAGTTCCTGATATTGTGCCAAGAAAAATACCCAGCGCCGTTGCGAAGAACAGGTAAAGTATAACCCCAAAAAACCATAACGTAACCGAGCCTGCGAATGGCACTTTCAGGGCGGTCTTTACAATCAGAAAAAGAGACATTCCTGTCGCTATAAGAATAATAAGTCCGTTGGCCCATACTTTTGCCATTGCTATCTCGAACGCGTTTAGCGGCATTACAAGCAGATGTTCGAGTGTTCCATGCTCTCGCTCGCGAATCACTGCTGCTCCGGTTAAAATGACCGTAAGCAAAGTTATCTGGCTGATAATCGCTACTACGCTCACGAACCAAGCGGTCTCTCCGTTGGGATTGAACATCTTGTGCACAATGAGGTTTACGGGAAAAGGCACTTCGATATCCGCGCGCTCCAGGAACGATGATATGCGGTCGCTTATTATGTTCCGGATATAAGTTGCGCCGATACCTGCCTGCTGCATCGCCGTCGCGTCGATGTTCAGTTGGTAATCGGGATTCCGCCCGGTACGAAGGTCCGCTTCGAACTGCGGCGGAATAACAACAACGAACATAAACTTTCCCTGGTCCATCGCTTCATCGATTTCGCTTGCGGATATAAGTTCCGGAGTCTGGAAAAGAGGCGGATAAAAAGCGTTCATAAGTTCCTTCGACAACGCTGAATTGTCTTCATCCACAAACGCTATGGAACCGTTATGAACTTCGCTTGATGTCCCTGTCGCCTGGATGTATATCGAAAGGGTGAAAGCATATACGACAAACAGGAGCAGCACAACATCGCTTGCGAAACTTGTCAGTTCTTTCAGGCCGAGCCAGATTATATTCATAAATCCGCGCATTATTTCTCCTGCTTTCGAAGACCGAGCATACTCAAAAACCAGAACACAGGTATCGAGCAGGCCAGCACGATGACATCTGTCACCATAAGTTCCGGCCCGAGTCCCTTGGTGAATGCGCCAACGCTTGAATGCATATAATATGTAGTCGGCCAAATTGAACCGATAAATCGCGCCTGTCCTTCGAGCGTTGAGACAGGCTGAAGAAGGCCGGAAAATTGTACCGTCGGTAATATCGTAAGTATCGCGGTTATGAATATTGCCGCTACCTGGCTTTTGGTGAATGTCGAAGTTGCCATCCCCATACCGGTTGTTGCTGTCACATACAGAAGTGTGCTCAATGTCAGCATCATAAAACTTCCCTTTACGGGTACATCGAAAATGAATATCGCCATAGAGACCAGAATAAAATAATTGAGCATTCCTATAACTATATAAGGGATTTGTTTGCCGAGCAGATATTCGAATTTAGTTGTAGGCGTTACATAAAAATTAATAATTGACCCCAGCTCTTTTTCACGAACTATGCTTACCGTCATAAGAATTGAAGGTATGAGAATCAGCAGCATCGAGGGGATGCTCGGAACCATCGAGTAGATACTTTCAAATGTAGGGTTATACATATAACGCTGCTGACTTTCGGCCGTGTATCCCAGCGGTGGTGAATTAAATTGACCTTCGGGATGTGTAAGCATCGAAAGATGAACTCCCCGAACATACTGTGCGACAGTTTCGCCGCGGAATGTATTTGCGCCGTCTACAAGCGCCATTATTTCCGGCTGCGTCCCTTTCCGAAGATAATGCCCGAAATCGGGAGGTATCTCGATCACCAGTGAAATATCATCGGACTGGAGCCTGTACATCCCTTCATCGATGGAAATTACCGGCTCAGTTCGCGTAAAGTACGGTTGAGCCGCTTCGAACTGCCTGAGATATGCCCGGCTTTCAGGCGTTTGATCAAGATCGAAGGCTGCGTATCGGATGTTTTCGACATCGCTTGTAATGCCGAACCCGAAAACAAACATAAGCAGCGCCGAGCCGATGAACGCGAACGCAAGCCGCACAGGATCACGCCGGATTTGCATAGATTCATTTGAAGTGTACGCGAGCATTCGATTCAGATTGAAACCGCTTTGCTTGTGCGGCGAGCCTGATGGCGAAGTTGCGACTGCTTTAAGAGATTCTATTCTGCTTTCTTCTTTTTTGGACTCGCTTTGTGAAATATCGTCCTGCATATACTTAATGAACGCATCTTCAAGAGTTGAGGATTTACGCTGCTCTATTAATTTCTGAGGCGTATCGCACGCCAGCACCTTGCCCGCGTTCATCAGCGAAATACGATCGCACCGCATTCCTTCGTTCATAAAGTGAGTCGAAATGAAAATAGTCACTCCCTGTCTTCGCGAAAGATCAACCAGCAATTCCCAGAAACTGTCGCGCGCGACAGGATCCACGCCGGACGTCGGTTCGTCAAGAATAAGCATTTGTGGATTGTGTAATACAGCCACCGCAAGAGAAAGCCTCTGACGCATTCCTAACGGCAAATCATCCGTCAATGCGTCGAGATAGTGAGCTAAACCGAACTTTTGCACTAAAGCGTCAATTCTCTCATTAGCATCATCGGCAGGAATATGATAAAGCCGGGCGTCCAGCAGCAGGTTTTGCCTGACCGTCAACTCAGTATATAATGAAAAAGATTGCGTCATATAGCCGAGGTTGTTTCTGACTTTTAAGCTGCCTGCTTCGACAGACTCGCCGAACAGAGTTGCAGAACCTTCTGTCGGCGGCAAAAGTCCCGTCAGCATTTTCATCGTAGTTGTTTTGCCGCATCCGTTCGACCCGAGAAAACCAAAAATTTCTCCGCGCTCTATTGAGAGTGTCACATGATCAACTGCCGTAAAGTCCCCGAACCTGCGGGTAAGCCCTTTGGCTTCGATTGCAATTTCAGTTTCTTTCGAAGAGCGGGGAGGTATAACAAGTTCCCTGTGATGCGTTCGCTTTTCCTGCGGCAGCAAAGAGATAAAACTCTGCTCTAAATTTTTCGAGCCTGTTTTTTCCATCAATTCCTTTGGTGAAGCTGCCGCCAGTACCCGTCCTTCGTCCATCGCGATTATCCAGTCCCATTTTTCCGCCTCTTCCATATAAGCAGTGGAAATTATAACGCTCATCCGGGGTCTGTCTTTGCGCAGTTCATTTATCAGCGTCCAGAACTGCCTTCGCGAAAGCGGATCTACTCCCGTTGTCGGCTCGTCGAGGATTAACAAATCGGGTTCGTGAACAAGAGCCGAGCATAATCCTACTTTTTGTTTCATCCCGCCCGAAAGTTTACCCGCAGGCCTGTCGGGAAAAGGCCCCAGTCCCGTTGCGTCGAGTAAATCTTTAACACGCTTCGGACGCTCGGCCTTTGTTAATCCGAAAAGTCGTGCCATAAAATCAACGTTCTCGTTTACGCTTAGTTCCATATATAAATTTTTGCCAAGACCCTGAGGCATATATGCTATTCGCGGAAACACCTCTTTGCGATGCTTGTGGTCTTTGATGTCGCCGCCAAGAACCGTTACTTTTCCCTGCTGAATTTCTTTGCAGCCTGCGATAATTGCCAGCAGCGTTGATTTACCCACGCCGTCAGGGCCTACGATTCCTGTCATAATGCCTGCCGGAATATCGAGCGATATATCATTGATCGCCTCCGCATTGCCGTATTTATGGCTGACTTGCTGAACTGAAACCGCATGCGAGTTTGTGAAGCGTGGTTCGGATGACAGCATACTGATTCTCCATTAGATTAAATGCTCAATGCATTATCTTTGTTGTTTTTGATTTTCAGTTTTATTTTTCATTGGCTGCTTTTGAATGTTCGGTTCGTCAGGCGGAGTAATGAGATTTTGCAGCCACCACGGCCACTTTGCTGATTTCTCCGACTTTACATATCCGACTCCTCGAACACCGGTTTTGATGTTCTGGATATAATATGAAACCAGTTCCTGCGGAGCCTGTATTTTTACTCTAAACATCAGCTTGTCGCGTTCGCTGCGGGTCTCAACCTGCTTAGGTGTGAATTGCGATTCAGGCGAAACAAAACTTACATAACCTGCAACGGCTCTGCCCGATGCATAATCGAGAGTTATCCGTGCTTCTGCACCGACATCCAGTCTGGCCGCCTGCTGTGATGGAAGGAAAATCTCCATATACACATCTTCAAGATTTACAAGTGTCAAAGCCTTCCCTCCCGGCCCCAGCACCTCGCCGACCTCAGCTAATCGATAAAGAACCCGGCCTCGAACCGGCGACCGCAATGTTGCGTCATCTATGTGCGTCTGAATGACTTCCACATTAGCCTGAGCCGCTTCGATTTCCTTTTTCACGGTTTCAAGCCTCGCCTTCTCCTCCGATAAAGCGGCGGCGGAGGTTTGAAGATTGGTTTTTCGCAAGTCGTAATCCTGTTGAGAGCCAGCACGCTCTTCTACGAGTTTTCTGGACCTTTCAACTTCAATTTGCGCAAGTTCGTACTGGCTTTTCTGACGTGCAATCGCGGATTCGACCATAGCGAGTCTTTCCTCAGTGGCCGCGAGATTTGCCTTGCTTTCGGCTAACTGTGCTTCAAGAGTGGCAGTGTCGAGTTTTACCAA
>JAKJEQ010000073.1 GCA_022705345.1 Planctomycetota bacterium
AAAAAGTCGAATACGATATCACCACCGTTTACCCGCGAAAAATGAACGACAAAGAAATCGCCGACCACATCTCATCCGGCACATGGCAGGACAAAGCCGGCGCGTACGCGATCCAGGAAGGCAGCGACAAATTCATCGAAAAACTCGATGGAAGTGAAAGTAACGTCGTCGGCTTGAGTATGGAACTTTTCGAAAAAATGATGAAAGAGAATCATAGAACAAACTGATGGGATTGGCCGTTAATTTCGCGCAAGTTCCTCCTACTTTTTTTATGTTTTCGCGCTTTTTAAATACTTTTTTCCACTTTTTTCGGTCTTAAAATTGCATAATTCTGCAAAAAATACTAATTCTGCGCAAGTAAAAACGTGCGCGATTGTTCTAACTTTTGTAGTATTATTAACTTATGGCTGAAAAACACGATTTCCAGCCCAACTTGCGCGTTTTTTCGACACTGAATTTTCGCTGATCACTTTAACTTTTCGCTCATTTAAATGCTTGCACACTATTGATTTAAACGTATAATATTGTTAAGATAGATAAAAGTTTGTTGCGCAATAATTTATTACCTTATTTACGGGATGGTTATTATGGCTGGAATGTTTTATACATTGCAGGAAGTGGTCGAAAAATTAGGTAAATCCGAATCTGAAATCAGGAATCTTGTTAAAGAGGGCAAACTTCGCGAGTTCCGCGATGGCGCAAAACAGCTCTACAAAATAGAGGATGTTGATGCGATTGCCTCGTCTTCCCAGCCGTCTCTCAACGATTCGCTTGAGCTTTCCATCGACGAAAGCGGCGAAGTTTCGCTCGCACCCGAAGAGCTGGATGCCCTTATGGGAACAGGAGATAAGAACCTTGACTCAAAGTTCAAGCTCGACGAAACAGGCGAGCTTATGGCCGATGAAAAGCTCGACGAAACACCGAAAGCCGGCGCAACCGGCGGCAGCAGCAGCGAAATTCTCCTTTCGCCCGCAGAGACCGCCTCGAATCCAAGGCTCGATACCGGCGCAAATGCACCTCCCGATGCCTCGGTTGGCAATATTTCACTCGAATTTTCCCAGCCCGGTTCCGAAATCACTAATGGCGACACAAAGATCGCCTCTGGCGGCGATACAATTAACGTATTGTCGGAATCCGACTCAGATTACAAGATTTCCGAAGACACCAGCGGCGACACAAAACTTATAGACAAAAAGCCCAAAGCTCTCGACCAAAAAGGTTCGGCCGATGATTTAGGCATTGCCCGTCTCGATGAGGATATCAATCTCGAAGGCGCAGGCAGCGGTTCCGGCCTGCTCGATCTCTCGCTGCAGGCTGATGATACGTCTCTGGGCGCTGTACTCGATGATATTTATCCCGAAACCCCTGCTGCTCCTGGCATAGACCAGTTGCCGGATGCTTCCGCTCCTTCGCTTGAAGAAGAATCTTCCGCAGAACCGGACAGAATGTTTGAGCCGCAGCCGGAGGCCGAAGCAGAAGTTGAAGTCCCTGAAGGCATTATCGAACAGCCCGTTCCTGTCGCAGCAGGCGCAGGTGTGGCTGTTTATGAAGCTCCGGCAGATACGACAAGCAATATTTTCGGCGCTTTGCTGTTTATACCGCTGCTTGTTCTGATTTACAGTTCTATAGTTGTCATAGCGGGTTTTAAACCTATAGCGAATATGGTCATAGTCTCGGCTGTCAGCCCGATAATCTGGTACGTCGCCGCAGGCCTTGCGGCCGCTACCATCATAGGCGTTGCAATTGCTTCTGTAGCCGGACAGCCCAAAAAACCTAAAGCTCCCAAGGCGCCGAAAGCCCCAAAAGCAAAGAAAGTCAAACCAGTAAAAGAAAAAAAAGCAAAGGGTAAATAATACGGCAATCCAATAAGGTCATTGCGAGGATTTTTTTGCGGCTTGAGACGCAAAAAATAGAGCCTGCCCTCGCGAAGGCGGGGGAAGCAATCACAAACTTTCGAATTGTTGATATCCGTACCCTTTAAGCATGTTTTTTTCTGATTTGAATTGATATTTTCTGCAAATTTTTTTGTAGCATTTCATTTTGCTTATTGATAGGATTTTACTCATAGTAGCAAAATAAAACGGATTAACGTTCGCTCAGGCGAACAAGGTTTTGTCAGGAAAGGACAATAAAATGCAGTTCAGGAATTTCGCATGTCTCGTAGCAGTGTCATTATCCATCGCATTATTAAGCGGTTGCGTTTCGCAGCAGCAGTATGATGAATTGAAAATCCGCAATCGAGCCCAGCAGGACAGAATTGACCAGTTGGAAAGCCAGTTAAACGTCGCTAAGTTGAAACTGGCCCAGCTCGAAAAGCAATTAGCCGATGCGCAGTTGGGTCTGGATGCTGATGTTGAGGCTTTAACAAAACAAATCGAAGTATTAAAGGAAGATATCGCACAAAAAGAAGAAATGATTAAGCAGCTTCAGGCCGCTCTGGGCGGTTCCGTGCTTCCGCCGGAGCTTACAAGCGAGCTGCAGAAATTCGCCGCTGAAAATCCTGAAATGGTCAGTTTCGATGAAGCGACCGGAATGGTTAAATTCAAAAGCGATTTAACTTTCAAGCCGGGCAGCGACACCGTCGAAGCAGACGCGATTACTATGATGAAAAAACTCTGCACTATTATCAATTCGCCCGCCGCGTCAGGCTTTGATATCAAGATTGTCGGCCACACAGATGATATGCCAATCAGGTATTCGGCCAATCAGCACCCGACAAATTGGCACCTTTCGGTACACCGGGCGATTTCAGTTGAAAAGATTCTCGAAACCGAAGGCGTAAGTCCTTCAAGAATGAGCGTTCAGGGCTACAGTGAATACAAACCTGTCGCTCCAAACGAACCCGCAAACAAAGGCAACGCCATGAACAGAAGAGTCGAGATTTATCTCATTCCGTCAGGCAGCGTTAAATAAGTCAAATTTTGATTTATTTTTAAAATTTTAAGATTAAAATATCCCGTACTTGTTTATTCAGGTACGGGATTTTTTTATGAACGATAAAACACTGATAATAATTAAACCGGATGGCGTGCAAAGAAGAATGATTGGCGAAATTATCGCCCGTTTCGAAAAGAAGGGGCTTAAAATCACCGCCGCTAAATTTATGCAGGTCTCGCCCGAACTTGCGCAAAAACATTACGCAGTCCACAAGGGCAAAGACTTTTTCGACCGCATCGTAAAATATTTGTCTTGCGGCCCTGTACTCGCGATGGTGCTCGAAGGCCCGAAAGTCATCGAAATATCGCGAAAAATGATGGGAGCGACTTTTGGCTACAACGCAGAACCCGGAACCATCAGAGGCGATTTCGGCACTTCGCAGACTTTCAACTTAATTCACGGCTCAGATTCTCCCCAATCCGCCGAATACGAAATAGGCTTATACTTTAAACCAGAAGAGATTTTGAATTACCAAATGCCTGATCAGACCTGGGTATAAATTATCCATTATGAAAAAGGACATAACCGAAAAAATAGAATCGCTGCGGCAGCAAATCAGAAAGCACGATTATCTTTATTATGTCGAAAATAACCCGCAAATTTCTGACCAGGAATACGATCATCTTTTCGCAGAATTGAAAAAACTGGAAGAGCAGCATCCTGAGTTGATAACCCCTGATTCGCCGACGCAAAGAGTCGCAGGCCGGCCCATTGAGGGTTTCAAACAGGTTACCCACGCGATTCCAATGCTCAGCATTGATAATACTTACAGCGAAGAAGAACTAAGGGCTTTCGACAGGAGAGTCGCAAAGCTGCTTGAAAGGAGCAATTACAGTTATGTCGTTGAGCTGAAAATCGACGGCCTTGCGATGAGCCTGCGATATGAAAAAGGTTCTCTTGTTCTCGGCGCAACTCGCGGCGACGGCACAAAAGGCGACGATGTAACACATAATATCAAAACAATAAAAGCGATTCCTCTTCGCCTCGGTGACAATCCGCCGGAAATACTTGAGGTTCGAGGCGAAGTTTATATGCCTAAAAAGGCGTTTCAAAAATTAAACGCGGAAAAGGAAAAGAACGGCGAACCTCTGTTTGCCAATCCCCGCAACGCAGCCGCAGGTTCATTAAAGCAGCTTGACCCGAAAATCACAGCGAAAAGAAATCTCGCCTTTTTCGCGTATTCGCTGGGCCAAACAAGCGAATTGATCGCAAAAACCCATTATGGAAATTTAGAGAAACTGAAAAAATTCGGCCTGCCGGTAAACGAATTTACGACAAGGGCAAAAGATATCGAGGAAGTGATAAAAATTTGCGAGAAATTTGAAAAGAAAAGATTTACTCTCGATTACCAGATTGATGGGCTTGTCATAAAAGTCGATGAACTGAAGTATTATGACACCCTCGGCACAACCGGCCGGGCGCCGCGCTGGTGCATGTCATACAAATACGCCGCCGAGCAGGCAAAGACCAAAGTTTTATCTATTTCCGTCCACGTCGGCAAAACCGGTATTATCACTCCCGTCGCCAATTTCGAGCCGGTAGTCCTTGCCGGCACAACAGTAAAACGCGCAAGTTTGCACAATTTTGATGAAGTCGATCGCCTTGATGTCCGCATCGGCGACTCGGTGATCATTGAAAAGGCTGGCGAAATTATCCCACAGGTAGTTGAGGTCAAGAAAGAAGAAAGACCCGCACACACAAAGCCATTTCATCCACCTGTCGAATGTCCCGTTTGTCATTCGGAAGTCAGGAAAGACGAAAATGGCGTTTATATACGTTGTATAAGTTCAAGCTGCCCCGCCCAATTGAAAGAAAAATTGCGCTACTTTGCCGGCCGAGACCAGATGGATATCGAAAATCTCGGCCCAGCTCTGATCGAGCAGCTTGTTGACAAAGGGCATGTAAAAGATTTTTCAGATTTGTACAAGCTGAGCATCTTCGAAATGCTTTCGCTTGAAAGAATGGCGCAAAAAAGTGCGCAAAAAGTTCTCGATGGCATTGAAAAAAGCAAATCCCAGCCGCTCGGCAGATTATTAGCCGCTCTTGGCATTCTGCATGTTGGCGCACAGAATGCCGAAATTCTCGCATCTCATTTCGGCTCAATTGATGCCCTGAAAGAAGCAAGCGAAGAAGAACTTACAGCAATTGAACAAATCGGTCCTGTACTCGCAAAAAGTATTTATGAATATTTTCATAATGAAAACAATTTGAAAGTCATAGACAAACTCGTCAAAGCAGGCGTAAATACAAAACAGAAAAAAACCAGAAAGAGCGATGTCCTTTCCGGCAAAATTTTTGTCGTTACCGGCACACTTGAAAATTTCAAGAGAGACGAAATCGAGCGAACCATCAAAGAAAACGGCGGCAAAGTCACATCGAGCGTCAGCAAAAAAACAGATTACGTCCTGGCCGGCACAGAGGCCGGAAGCAAACTGGAAAAAGCAAACCAACTCGGCGTTAAAGTCATCAATGAAAAAGATTTTCTAAAGATGATAGGCAAATAATGGCAAGTGACCTCAAATTAATGAAAGTTGCTCTGACTCTTGCGAGAAAAGGGTCGGGAAATGTCGAACCCAATCCGATGGTGGGAGCGGTCATTGTTAAGAACGGCAAAATTATCGGCAAAGGCTATCACAAAAAATTTGGCGGGGCGCACGCGGAAATAGAAGCTTTGAAAAATTGCAAAATATCCCCAAAAGACGCAACGCTTTATGTCACGCTTGAGCCGTGTTGTCATTTCGGAAAGACTCCGCCGTGTACGGATGCTATAATTAAAGCGGGAATAAAAAAAGTCGTCGCGGCCGTCAAAGACCCGACCAGAAAAGTATCGGGCAAAGGATTCAAGATTCTGCAAAAAGCGGGAATCGAAGTTGTATGCGGAGTTTGCCAAAAAGAAGCTGAAAAATTAAACGCTCCGTTTTTCAAATTCGCAAAGACAAAAAGGCCGTGGGTTATTGTCAAATGGGCGCAGAGCAAAGACGGCTTTCTGGCTCGTACAGATAAAAAACGCTGGATAACCGGCGCATTAAGCAGAAGAGACGTACATAAAATTCGCAAAAGAGTTAAGGCAATCCTTGTCGGGATAAACACAGTTCTTGAGGATAACCCAATGCTGACGGTTCGGCCTGATACAGGCAGGCAGCCTTTGCGAGTGGTTCTCGACAGCAATCTTCAAATTCCGCAAAACTGCAATCTAATAAGAACAGCGAAAAAAGTTCCGGTTTGTGTCTTTACAACCTCCTCGAAAAAAATCAAAGCCAAAAACGTCGAGACAATAAAAATAAAAAATAATATAAATCTCAAAACGGTTTTAAACGAGCTTGGCAAAAAAGGAGTCCAGCAGCTCCTGGTCGAAGGCGGAGAGAAAGTGATCACCTCCTTTATCAGGCAAAACCTTGCAGATGAGATAATAGTTTATACTTCAAATGAACAGCTTGCCGAAAAAGGCAAAGTAAAATCTTCCCAGCCGATGAAAAAAATTTATAATCAGCTCAAAAAGAATTTCGACGATAAAAACTTTTTTGGCAGCGACACTCGGTTAAGAAGAATAATAAATGCGGAAAATAGAAATCCTGGGACTGGAGACAATTCCTGAGATTCAGCAGGGCGACAACCTGCCGCAAATAATCTGCAACTGTGTAAAAAACGAAAACATCGAAATAAACGAAAAAGACATTATCGTTTTAACCAGTAAGATTGTTACCAAATCTCTGGGCCTGACAAGAAAAACAGCCGATGTCAAAATCAGTCCGAAAGCACATAAGCTCGCCAAAAAAATCGGCAAAGACCCGGTGTGGGTACAGCTTGTTTTCGATACGGGTCATAAAATAATTGCGGTCTTATCGATGAGAGGCGCTATTGAAAAATATGTAGAGCGAAATTCGCATGACCCGGCAATGGCGGATTATTTATGCGAAAAAAAGAGCTGCCTTTTTCTTACAAGAAATCCCTGCGGCCAATTGCACACGTGCGATGCCGGTATAGACAGCTCGAACCATCCGCAGGGCGAAGTCGGCCTGATACCCGACGACCCGGACGAGAAAGCAAAACAGATCAGGCAAGAGATTCAGAAAATAACAGGCAAGAGAATCGCACTGGTAATGGCAGATACTGAATTAACATTCTACGGGACAATGGATTTGGCACTTGGATGCTCGGGTATAAACCCGCTTTCGATGATGTTCGGCGAGGAAGACAAATTCGGAAAGCCCAAATTCGGCGGTTTCGAATTAGTCGCCCACCAGCTTACAGCAGCCTCTGCCCTGCTTTTCGGGCAAATAAACACAGGTATTCCTGTTGCAATAATCAGGGGTTTCAATTATGATATTAACGAAACAAAGAATGTCTCGAATACTTTGCGTTTTGAAGGAGGCGAAAAAGATATTCTTCAAATTATAAAAGAAACGATGCGGCTTACATCGTATCTTGTTGAAGGATTCAGCAGAAAACTCCTCCTGCGAGTTGGTTCCTGGTTTATACAATAAATAAGGAAGTAAAAAATGAAAACAAACGTAAGGATGCTCGGCTGTCTTTTAATCTTTGCAATTATTCAAAATGTTTTTTCACAGGTCAAACTCCCCGCGTTAATCGGCGATGGTATGATACTGCAAAGAGATTGCGAGTTGAAAATCTGGGGCTGGGCCGATGCAAATGAAACTGTCTCAGTGAATTTTAAAGGGAAAGAATATTTCGCAAGTCCCGATGGAAATGGAAAGTGGTTTGTTACGCTGGAAAAAATGAAGCCAGGCGGGCCCTTTGATATGCAAATCAGCGGCACAAACAAAATCACTTTGAAAAATATATTGATCGGCGATGTTTGGGTCTGTTCCGGCCAATCAAATATGGAATTGCCGATGAGCCGCGTTAAGTACAGGTATCCCGATGTAATAACAAACGCAGAAAATTCTAATATCCGCAGTTTCACCGTTCCGAAAAAATATAATTTCCGGTCTCCGCAGGAAAATCTGAGCAACGGTAATTGGCAGTCTGCAAATCCTCAGGACGTTCTCCAGTTTTCCGCTACAGGATATTTCTTCGCCAAATCATTATATGAAAAGTATAAAGTTCCAATCGGGCTGATCAATTCCGCTCTTGGGGGCTCGCCCGTGCAGTCGTGGATGAGCGAAGACGCGTTAAGAAAATTTCCCGAGTATCTTCAGGAAGCGGAAAAATTTGAAGATGCCAATTACATAAATGAAATCCAGCAAAAAGACAAATCGGCAAGCGATGAATGGTACGGCCGTCTTAATCAATTAGATCAAGGCAATCAGCAAATCAAATGGTCCGATGTAAATTACCCCGCGTCTGATTGGCAAATGATGAATGTACCCGGTTTTTGGGAAGATCAGGGTTTAGGCAAAATCAACGGCGTTGTCTGGTTCCGAAAAGAAATAGATGTTCCCGCCTCGATGACTGGAAAACCCGCAAAGCTTGAGCTTGGCTGCATTGTCGATGCCGATACAGTTTACGTCAATGGCAAATTTGTCGGAACAACTTCATATCAGTACCCGCCGAGAAAATACGACATTCCCGTCGAACTGCTCAAGGCGGGAAAAAACATTATTGCGGTAAGAGTAATCAACACATCGGGGCGAGGCGGCTTTGTAACGGATAAGCCATACGAGCTTTCGGCAGGAGAGCAAACAATCGACCTGAAAGGCAAATGGCTCTGCAAACTCGGCGCAAAAATGGAACCTCTGCCGCCGCCAACTTTTATTCAATGGAAGCCCAAAGGTTTGTACAACGCGATGATTGCTCCGCTTTTGAATTATAATATCAAAGGCGTTATCTGGTATCAGGGAGAATCGAACGCCGGCAAACCGGGCGAATATTTTGATCTGCTCTCGACAATGATTGGTGATTGGCGGCAAAAATGGAACCAGGGCAGTTTCCCGTTTTTATTTGTTCAGCTTCCGAATTTTATGCTTCCGCAAGAGATGCCGTCTGAAAGCAACTGGGCTCTGCTTAGGGAGCAGCAGCTTAAAACACTCGCCGTTCCGAATACCGCGATGGCAGTAACTATCGATATCGGCGAGTGGAACGATATTCATCCTTTAAATAAAGAGGACGTCGGAAAGAGGCTCGCACTTGCCGCTCAAAAAATTGCTTATGACGATGATGTCGTTTACTCAGGCCCGATTTATGATTCGATAAAAATCGAAGGAAACAAAATAATTCTTACATTTACAAACATAGGCAGCGGCCTTATCGCGAAAGGCGGCGAGCTTAAAACTTTCGCTATCGCAGGCGCTGACAAAAAGTATGTCTGGGCAAAAGCAGAAATCAAAGGCGATAAAGTTATAGTTTGGAATGATGGTATCGCCGAACCAATAGCCGTAAGATACGCCTGGGCCGACAATCCTGAAGGTTCTAATTTATATAACAAGGAAGGTCTGCCCGCGTCGCCTTTCAGAACGGATGACCAAAATTAATCAATTCTCGCCGAGCGTTTTTTTACGCCGCAAAATATGATGATAATGCTGCGCAAAACGATGCGCTTCATCTCGAACATACTGCAAAAGTTTTTTGGCGGAATTATTCGCAGGAAGTTTCAAAGGCTCCTCTCTGCCGGAAACATAAATAATTTCTTCCTTCTTGGCAATCGAAACAAGCCTGGGCGGTTTTACCTTCAGTTCCTTAAACGCATCCTCTGCCGCGTGAAGCTGCCCGATTCCACCGTCGATTAAAACCAAGTCGGGCCAAAGTTCCTCGCCTGCAGCCGCTTTTGAGAAACGCCTCATCAAAACTTCTTTCAAGCTGGCGTAATCGTCAATGCCGCTGACGGTTCTGATTTTATACCTGCGATAACCGGCTTTGAAGGGTTTGCCGTCGATAAATTTCACAAGCGATCCAACCGTTTCGCTGCCTGCGATATGTGCGATATCGAACCCTTCGATAATCCGAACCTGCCCGCCGCCGTTTATCAGCTTTTGAAGTTTCACAAGCGCCTCGGTAGGATCAGTAAAGAAAACCTCAGGCTGAACATTTTCTTCGAGCGTGCCTCGCTTATCGAGATTCTCAATTAGTTTGATCCTGTCGCGATACATTGCCGCGGTTTCATAGTCCATCGCCTTTGCGGCGGTTTCCATTTGCTTGTGCAATTCGCGCAGAAACGGCGTCCGTTTTGAATTCAAAAATTTGATCAGATCCGCGATGCTCTTGCGATAATCTTTTTTGCTTATGTAATCCGCGCATGGCGCGGTGCATTGTCTTATATTATAAAGAATACACGGGCGGAAGAACCGCCGCTTCTCATCGTCTTGACGAATGTCAAGACCGCAGGTGCGAAACTTGAAAATCTTCTGCAAAACGACAAGCGTTCCTCTCAAA
>JAKJEQ010000074.1:0-9901 GCA_022705345.1 Planctomycetota bacterium
TCTGGTCAGTTCACTGCCTGATGAAAAACCCACAATCGAAGGGCTTTTCACACCGCCGTTTATTGCCAACATCGCAGCGATTTTGATTGTTTTGTTAAAATTGAAACCCTTTGTTCCATCTGTAATACTGAACTCGGCAGGTCTTCTGGGTTCGGCGGCAGTACCGGTTGCGACGTTTGTTCTTGGCGCAGTGCTCGGCACTATATCTTTCAATATTAAATCATATGCGGCGGATGTAGTTAAAGTCCTGCTTGTGCGGCTTGTGCTTATTCCAATAGTAACGAATATTGTTCTGCTGCTTGTCGGCCTAAACAAAGATTATCCGCTGCTGTGCAATCTGCTGGTTCTGCAGTCGTCGTCCTCGCCGGCAACAGCTTTGATTTTGCAGGTCAAACATTACGGCGGAAAAGAGCAGCAGCTCGGCTCGATTTTATTATTATCTTATATCGCCTGCGTTGTGACCATTCCTTTTTGGCTTGCAGTTTGGATGATGATAACGGCTTAATCGATAAAAAACTCAATAAACTTCGGGCCAAACAGGAACATATCGTGTTCTGATTCTTTCGCCATCGACCATTCTCTCGGCCTCTTTTCGCCAGTTATTATAATGGGCGGTTTTCTTGTGCTGTTCAACGCCGCTCTCGTCGAGGTAGGCTTCGACCAGAACGAATTTTGTCGGATCGTCGGATTGCTGCAGGACATCGAACCTTTTTACGCCGGGCTCTTTGATGCTATTCTTGGCATTTTCAATGCACACCTGTTTGAACTCTTCGACAAACTCGTGTTTGACTTTGGCATTTATATGAAGCACAAACATCACAACTCCTATAGTTAAATTGATTTTGGTTTTGCCTGCCAATATTTTAACGTCCAACATCGAACGTTCAACGTAGAACTTTAAAGTTTGTAAATTTTCCTTATTTTTGAAATTGGTACAAAAAAAAGACCATTTAAGCAAAATTTGTATTGCATTTTGGCAGAATAAAAAGTTTAATATTCCATCTTTATTGAACAATTTTTTAGGAGTGTAAAATGTCGTATCTTGAGACTAAATATGGACTTAAAGGAAAAACAGCAATAATAACAGGCGGCGGCGGAACACTTTGCAGCGCGATAGCCGAGGGCTTTGCGGCAGCGGGCGCAAATATAATTTTGTGGGACATCAATGCGGCTAATCTAAAAGCCAAATCTGAAATAATCGCAAAATCCTGCGGCGATGCCAAAAGAGTCGCAACCGTGGAAGTCAACCTGATGGATGAAAACTCAATCGTTGGGGCACTTGAAAAATCGGTAAAGATTTTCGGACAGGTCGATATTCTTCTCAACGGCGCCGGCGGAAACAGAGGCAAAGGGCCTCTTGTCGATGTGAAGGCGGAAGATTTTGATTTCGTTTTGAAACTGAATTTGCTGGCGGGCTGCATTCTGCCGACCAAGCACATTGCTAAATACTGGATCGATAACAAGATTAAAGGAAGAATAATCAATATCGCTTCAATGGCGGGCTTTAATCCTCTGTCGGGAATATGGGCGTACTCATCGGCCAAAGCTGCTGTTATGAACCAAACAATGGGGCACGCAAAAGAACTGGCTCCTTACGGCATCAGGGTCAACGCAATTGCGCCGGGATTCTTTATCGCTGACCAGAACCGCAAGCTGCTTTTGAACGATGATAATACTCCAACGCAAAGAGGCCAGGATGTGCTTGCAAGAACGCCGATGGGCGGTTTCGGTTTGCCGGAATATTTGACAGGCGCAACGATTTTCCTTGCTTCGGACGCATCTGAATTTGTTACAGGAGTAACGCTGCCGATTGACGGCGGTTATTTGTGCAACAATATTTAATATGAATGCGCGAAAGCTGCAAAATAAAAAACGAGATTCTTCACTCCGTCTGCCTTGGCTACAGCTTTGGCAGACTACGTTCAGAATGACAAAAACACTTTTTTAGCTTTGCAGGAATTTCAGGAAGTTATCTCGATTTTCGGGCATAATCGTTTTTTCCATTCTCGACGGATTGGTTGAGCATGTTATCGCATCTTCCCTGTCAATCATTCCCTTGAAGAAAAGCTCGGCTATGCTCATATCCATTTCCTGCATTCCGATCTTTCGGGATGTGGTGATTATGTTCGGTATTTCGTGAATTCTGTTTTCGCGAATGCAATTTCTTATGGCGGGATTGCAAAGCATTATTTCGACACCGGGAACCATGCCTGGTTTGTCGATGCGTTTGAAGAGCGTCTGCGAAATTACCGCCTGCAAAGTATTTGAAAGCATGGCGCGAATCTGGTTCTGCTGGCCGGCGGGATAGATATCTATCGCGCGTTCGATAGTCTGCGATGCGTTGATTGTATGCAACGTGCTGAAAACAAGATGTCCTGTTTCAGCGGCTGTTATAGTTGCGCTGGTTGTTTCGAGGTCTCGCATTTCGCCGACAAGAATAACTTCCGGGTCCTGTCTTAGGGCGTGTTTCAGTCCTGATTCAAAGGTCGGACAATCCGAGCCTATTTCGCGCTGCTCGATCATGGATTTATCATTTTCAAATGCGTATTCAACGGGGTCTTCGAGGGTGATAATTCTCTTGGAGGAGGTTTTGTTAATCAGCCCGATCATCGCGGCAAGCGAAGTGCTTTTGCCGCTGCCTGTATGGCCGGTAACAAGCACAAGACCGCGCGGAAGTATTGTCAGTTCCGCGATGCACTTTGGCAGATTGATGTCATTTATATCAGGGATTTTGTTTGGAATAAGCCTGAACGAAATTGCCGCCGTTTCCTTTTGATAATGCGCGTTGACCCTGAACCTGTGACCGCCTTCGATATAGGTCGAGAAATCGTAATCGCGTCTGCTCTCGAAAATTTTGAATCTCTCCGTTCCAACCATATCGAGAACCATTTCTTCGGCCTGCTTTGCGGTAACAGCATCCTTCTTCATCAGAATCAATTCGGTATTGATTCTCATTACCGGAGCCATTCCAACATTGATGTGCAGGTCGCTTGCCCCTGCTTTTACCGCCTCCGCGAGCAATTGTTTTATTTCGGTTTTATCGCTGTTTTTTTCGAGAACCGCCGTATTCATTTTATGCCCTGCCATAAATAACCATATAGTTATTTATCGACAGAATTCTTATGCGACTTATGTAAAGAGTTGTGGAGAATTGCGACATGCGATAAGATTTTTTCGGACTATTCGGCTTTTAGTTTTCTATTCATCAAATTTTCTATCGCGGCGGGAACGCTCTTGTCTTCGAACAGGATTTGATAAACGGATTCGGTGATAGGCATATCGATTGAATATTTCCTTGCCAAATCCATAACCGATTTGCATGTGGCGACGCCTTCGACAACCGAATGCGTAGCTTCTATCGCCTGTTTTACGGTTGCGCCTTTGCCGATTCTCTGGCCGAAACTTCTGTTCCTTCCGGAAGGAGAAATACAAGTCGTAACCAGGTCTCCAAGCCCGCTTAAACCCGAGAAGGTCTGTTCCTTTGCGCCGAGGGCAACGCCGAGCCTTGTTATTTCGGCCAGTCCCCTGCAAAGAAGTGCAGCTTTTGCGTTATCGCCGATTTTGATTCCATCGACAATGCCGGCGGCTATGGCGATAACATTCTTCATCGCGCCTGCAAGCTCGACTCCGACAATATCGCTGTTTCGGTAAACCCGAAGATAATGAGTATTAAAAACTTCCTGTACGCTGCCTGTGAGCCGCTCGTCTTTCGAAGCGGCGGTCGCGGTGGCCGGGAGTTTATTAGCTATTTCCTCGGCAATTGTCGGGCCCGAGAGCGCGACTACCTTTACTTTTGGGCCGAGCACATCATTAACGATCTGGCTGGGCCGAAGAAGAGTTTCATTTTCAATGCCCTTTGCGACAGATACGATTGGGATTTCCGGATTGACATGGGCAGAAAATCTTTTCCAGATGTTCCGCATAAACTGGCATGGAACGGCTGAAACAATCAGATCTGCGCCCTTAAGGATTTCTGAATCTCTCGATTCGAATCTGAGATCGTCAGGAAGTTTATGGCCGGGGAGGAATTTTACGTTTTCCCTCTGCTCTTCAAACAGCGCAAGCTGAGCGGCATCGTATCCCCACATACGAACCGAAAAGCCTTTTTCGCAAAGAAGCATAGCGCAAACAGTACCCATTGCACCGTCGCCGATGATCGAGATATTTTTCATGGAGGTAATTTAATCAGAATATTACAATTTTTCAATCATAATATTACTGTATTTCCTCAATTTGTGTGGGGGAAAATCTTTTCAAGTCGGGCAGCATATTTTTGCCAATTTTAACTTCCATAACCACTGTGCTGTCAAAATAATCCTGCCGCAAAACGGTCGTGTGCGATTTTAGATAACTCTGGATTTTTCCGTCTCCAGCGCTTGCCGTTATCCGCAGGTAAACGATACCGCCGTTATAAGCCTCCAGAACCTTTGCTTTGAGCATATCGAGATTCCAGCCGGTCCGTGCCGAAATGCAAATAGCATCGGGAAAGAGGGTCTGCATAAATTCAAAATGCGACTGACTTCGCACGACATCAGCCTTATTGAAAAGAATCAACGTAGGCTTATTGCCGCAGCCTATTTCTTCGAGCACCTTTTTGGCATTTTGCGCCTGATACTCGGCGTCTTCATTCGAAACATCTACAACGTGCAAAAGCAAATCGGCATTGATGGCTTCTTCGAGAGTAGCTTTGAAAGAAGCGACAAGCTGGTGAGGTAAATTTTTTACAAAACCGACCGTGTCGCTGATAAGCGATTTTTTTGCGCCGTCGAGCGTCCACTGTCTTGTCCTTGTATCGAGCGTCGCGAAAAGCCTGTCTTCCACATAAACGCCGGCATTGGTAAGAGCGTTCATCAGCGTGCTCTTGCCTGCGTTTGTGTAACCTACAAGGCAAATTTTAAAAAGGCTTTTTCTGGCTTCGATTTCGCGAACAATCCTTTTATCTATCCCCGCAAGCTCCCGCTTCAATTCCGTAATTCTTTTAGTTACAAGCCTTCGGTCAATTTCGAGCTGCTTTTCGCCGGGGCCTCTCGTACCGATAGCGCCGACCGCTCCTGCGCTTGGCCCGCCCGCCGCTCCTGTAACGGTATCAAGGTGCGACCACATACGCGTCAATCGAGGATATGTATATTCAAGCTGCGCAAGTTCAACCTGGAGCTTGGCTTGTTTTGTTTGTGCCCTGCTTGCGAATATATCGAGAATCAATTCGCTTCTATCGAGGACTTTGGTCTCAATAATCGATTCCAATTCCCTGATTTGGCCGGGCGAAAGATCGTTATCGAAAATGACAACATCTGCTTTATTTTTCTTCACCCGCTGCTTAATCATTTCAGCTTTGCCTTTGCCGATGTATGTCGATGGATGTATTTCTGTAACTTTCTGCTGGACTCTGTCTACTATAACCGCGCCTGCGCTTTCCGATAACGCCGTCAGTTCCGCAAGTTCATCGTCATGCTTAAGTTCGCTTTTTAGAATCGCGCCTACCAAAACCGCCCGTTCTCTGCGAACTACTATATTATCTCTCATTTTTTCCAAGTTTTTATTATTTCTCCCAATATGAAATAAAGTATAAATTTATATGATTCATACGCATAGAACATTTGTGGGTTTAGAAGTTTTTGAACCAATTACAAGGGAAAGTGGGTTTAAAATATCAGGCATTTTATCAGTAATATTGGCAAAAAGATGAATATAAAAAGCATTGTCAAAATCGGCAGAAGAACCGGCAGCGCGATCAAACCTAAAACCATTAGCAGCAAAGCGCTTACAAGTCCAATTATCATTAACGGCAGCAGCAAAACGGGAATAAAAAGCAGGCATACCGCTCGTGCAACGCAGAAAACGACTTTAGCCGCAACGGCAGCAAAAAGAACGAATAACAAACAAGTGATTAGCAATACCTGAATCATAATGTCGCCATTATATTTTATTTGTGAACTGTGTCAATACAGGCATTCAAATTGTATCATTGGCAGTTCGGCGTTTATTTCTGAAAAAATCCTGCAGCATTGTCGCGCAGTCGTCAGCGAGCACATCTTTTGTCACTTCGACCTGATGATTCAGGCGTTTATCCTGAACAATGTTATATAAACTTCCGCAGGCTCCGGTTTTCGGATCTGAGCATCCGAAGACGAGCCTGTCGATCCTCGCAAGTACGAGCGCCCCGGCGCACATCGAACAGGGTTCGAGCGTTACATAAATCGTACAGCCGTGAAGTCGCCAATGGCCGATGTGTTCTGCCGCGGCGGTCAGCGCGATTATCTCGGCGTGAGCGGTCGGGTCGTTAAGATGATGCCGCTGATTATAACCTTTGGCTATAATTTTGTTTTCATGAACTATGACCGCACCGACCGGCACATCCTCATTTTCGAGAGCGATGTAAGCCTGGTCAATGGCCGCCTTCATAAATCTCTGGTCTGTTGTTTCATCCATAACAGCTAATTTTACTGCTAAATAAGGGTGATTTAAAGTAAATTATTGATGGGGCATAAGATTAAGGTTTGATTTTTTTGATTCTGTTGCCGTAAATTTTTGTAAACGGCACTTCGGTAAGACCGTGCATTAGTACTGAAACAAATATAACAAATGTTGAGGCAAGATAGATGTTATAAAGCCCGGTTTTATGAAAAACGTAAGCGGCATAGAAAAGCCCTGAAACGCCAATCGGGCCAAACCAGCCCATAAACAAAGCGGTTTCAAAAACTTTGATTTGCGGGATTATTTTATAGATTGCCAAAAGCGCAGGGATTCTGCGGAAAAACAGAACCAGAATCGCGAACAATATCAGATTCCAGCTAAAGAGGCTGAACCATTCTTTCCATGGCAGCAGAAAACCAAAAATAAAAAATAAAGAAATATTGAAAAGCAGGTTCGATGCATCCTGCATTTCTTCTTCTTCGAGCCGTTCCTCTTCATTGATGAAAAAATTAAATGACAAACCGGCGATAAAGACAACCCATATTTCGTTTGTAAAAATTAATTTCGCAGCCCCGAGCAGCACCAGCGAAAAACATATAGAATAAACCAGCAATCCTCCTTCTTCATCAAGTTTTTTGTCTTTGGCAAATCTGAACAGTCTGCCTGCCAGAGCGCCGGCAGCAATTGCGATCATCGCGCCTGCCAGTATTTCCCACAAAAAAACTTTAAGAAACCATTCACTTAAGAATTTATCCAAAGAAGGATATTTGATTATAGTAATCGGCACAATCACAAAAAGATAGGCAAGCCCGTCATTTGCGCCGGATTCGAACGACAGCAGCATCCTGATTCTTTCGTCTATGTTTGCGCGGGCAAAACTACCGGTGACAATAGAACTGGCGAGAATCGGGTCGGTCGGCGTTATCACGGCACCGAGCAGCAGCGAATATATCCAATCGATTTGCAGAACAAAATGCGCCAAAAGACTGCTCGCAATCCACATTGTAAACATCATGATAAATGTCAGCAGAACGCCTGATTTCAAAAGCGTGTGCAAACGTCCGGGCGTGAGTCTCATCGCCGTTGCCATTAGTCCTACCGCAAGAGTCAGCCTGGCGCCCTGCTCGAAAATGATTTCACGAGGCAGTTTCTGCAAATCGGGAATCAAATTAAAAACATGAGGCGAACACAATATTCCAAGAACCATGGCGAGGAACATGGGGGAAATGATCCTTTTCATAGCCTTGGAAAACATCCCGAAAAGAAACGCAAAGCCGATTACTATCGCGAGGTATGTATTCAATGCGGTCTCCATAACTTTCTATCTTGCACCACAAAATGAGAATTATAATCAGGAGATTTGCTTAATTAAGATACGAATTTGGCTGCATTCGATTTTTTGCGTTTATGGAAAACCTTAAATCAGGAATTTACCAATAGCTGTCAAAGGCAAAACAATTTTTAATTATCACTCCAGATGATTTTTCCAAAACTTTTTAATTTTAGAGGTGTAATTATGACTGAAGAAATTTACGAAAAGCTTTCATCTCTTATTCAACTCGACATCGATGCTGTTAATGCTTATGAGGAAGCGATAGCAAAATGCGATGACACCCTTGTGCGTGAGCACCTTGAGACATTCAAAGACGACCACCAGAGGCATATAGATGAACTTTCCGCTTATATCGCCGATTACGATATGGAACCGCCGGAACAAACGCCTGACCTCAAGGGAGTACTGATCGAAGGGTTCACATCTCTGCGAAGCTCAACAGGCACAGAAGGCGCATTAAAGGCAATGAAAACAAATGAAAAAATGACGAATAAGAAATACAGCGATGCTATGGAATGGGATCTCGACCTCGACGCCAAGGACATTGTTATGCGAGGCTATGAAGATGAGAAAACGCACCTGGCATATATTGAAGAACAGTTGTCGGTAAGAGTGAAATAGTATAATAAAAAATAAAGGAAAACGGATATATTCCGGTTATCGTTTCATTTTCAGTTACTGATGAATGTATGCTGAATAATTACAACGACAAAATTCTGCAGGCATTTGCGGGCGTATCAATCTATTTTATTTTGATTTTGCTGCTCAGAATTTCCGGGAAAAGGACACTTTCAAAATGGAACTCTTAATTCGCAACAATGGAGAATGTTCCAGATCCGCACTGGAGGATGTAGAGAAATAAATGCAGTGCGTTTTAATAGTCCGCTGAATCAGGAAAAAACCAATACCGTTTATGCTATTATTCTTTAAAATTTTAAAAGTAATTTTTTAAGGCGATTGCAGTGGCAGATAAAAGGGAACGACTTGTTTCGCTGCTCGATAAAAAAGTTTTCGACCCGATTCTCAGAAAAAAGAAAGCTCTTTAAGCGAACAAGATAAAAAAAACTGTCAGATTTAAAAAAGAGCACCGAAACCGAGAAGCACCGGTTTCACGATAAATATAAAACCACTGAATCGGTAAAAAAAAAATTACCTGAGCGATTTAAGCAGTTCAACCGGCAAAAGAAAAAACAAAGAAGCGGCGAAATTGGGGCTGCCTAAAATGCCCGATGTAGAGGACGAATTTAAAAGACTTTGCGACAAATTAGGCGTATAAAATGAAAATTATTTTTTCAGGATCATAAAATGGGCATACTGAGCTGGATAATAATCTGTTTAGTAATCGCTGCAGTAGCGGCGGTTTTCGGGTTTACCGGGATAGCCTCAGCTTTTGCCGGTATTGCAAAAATTTTATTTTACATTCTGCTGTTTATCATACTTGCACTGGTAGTTATGATAATTCTTTAAAGAACGATTCACCTGAGAATATAAAATATGCAAGTTTATCACTGATGTTTTTTCAGCCACTCTTTAACCCATCCGATCGCCTGATGCTTTGTAGTTATTTTTTCGGATAGCTGTTCGATGTAAAGCCCCTTCGACACCGCGCCAACCTGCGGACCAGCCTTTACGCCCAATTCCATAATCTCGTATCCGTTCAGCAATGGAGCAGGCCGAAGCTCTTTACCTCGCAGGCTGTTTATTCTCCGACGAACAGCCGTCAATGCAGTTGTACTTTTGCGGTGCGCCTTTAGAATCGCCTTTTGCAGCATAAACAAATTTTCAAAATAAGGTTCGGACACAATCAGCTTAAACTCCGCAAGCGGCAGTTTCTTGAGCAGGTAATCTCTTTTTTTCAGCAAAAATGTTATATGCTTCAATTCATTTCTGCTTAACTTTAGAACCTCAATATTCTCAATCGCATCGTCAGTAGAGCATTTCGCAAAGAGCCCCGCCATCCCAAGCTCGAACGAAATTTTCTTCGGAAGGTAACCGAAAATTTTGACCGCAAAATTTGAAACTGATTTGTTTTTGAACGTAGGAAAAATATTGCCCGCGAGCCCGGTCTCAACCAGCAGCTCAATTCCTTTTTTTCTTTTTTCAGCCTTCAAGAGGGCCGCAAGTTCCATGGCGATTCGCTCTGCGCTGATTTTC
>JAKJEQ010000074.1:9915-10170 GCA_022705345.1 Planctomycetota bacterium
ACGTATGCTTTTCAATGTTAAAATCAAGTTGCGCCGCGAACCTGACCGCCCTCAGCATCCGCAGATAATCCTCATTGAACCTTTCATCAGCCTGGCCGATTGTTCGAATAATCTTCTTTTTCAAATCCTTTTGCCCGCCGACATAATCGATCACTTCTTTTTTCAGCAGGTCGAAAAACATTCCATTAATAGTAAAATCTCTTCGCAGCGCATCATTTTGGGCCGAAGTAAAGCTGACTTTATCAGGCCGCCTCC
>JAKJEQ010000075.1:0-5075 GCA_022705345.1 Planctomycetota bacterium
ATGTATTTATCGAGCTGGAAGAGCGAGCCGCGATGGCAAACCGCGCAAAAGCAGATGTATTCATAAGCATTCATGCGGATTCATCGGCACGCAGCAGCACAAACGGCTTTACTGTGTACATTGCCAGAAGCGCATCATGGGCGGCAAACAGACTTGCAAATTCAATTGATGACCAGATGACCCGAACTAGCATCAGCAGCAACGGCGTTAAAAAAGCCGATTACAGGGTTCTTACCCATACGCAATGCCCTGCCGTTCTTGTGGAGCTTGGGTATCTGTCGAATTACTGGGAAGCGAAACAATTAAAGAACGTCGATATGCAGAAAAAACTTGCGCAGGCGATTGTTGATGGTGTTACGAATTATCTCAACCGCAAATAGTTTATATTGATCGCGATTGAATTTTTCCCACGCTAATCCGCGGGAAAGTGCTTTTAAAGAACACTTACTCTTTCAATCACGGAAATTTATTGCTTTGAAGGGTATATGATAACGCAAAATTTGGCAATAGCTTTTGGTTTAACGCTTTTCGCGGGGCTGGCGACAGGTATCGGCAGCGCGATGGCTTTCTTCGCAAAAAAAACAAGCACGTCATTTTTATCAACTTCGCTCGGTTTTTCGGCGGGCGTTATGGTTTATGTCTCGCTTGTTGAAATATTCTCAAAGGCAAAAGCAAGCCTCATCGCGGAAATGGGAGTAACAAAAGGATACTGGCTCACAGTCATTTCGTTTTTTGCGGGGATTCTTGTTATAGCAGTAATTGACAAGCTGATTCCAGGAGTTGACAACCCTCACGAAGCAAAAAGTATCGAAACGCTCAAAGATACCGCAGCCGCTGAAAATTTCCGTCATCTTTATCGAATGGGAATTTTTACCGCTCTTGCAGTTGCGATTCACAATTTCCCTGAAGGGCTTGCGACTTTCACAGCCTCGCTTGAAAATGTCAAACTCGGAATTCCAATTGCCATAGCGATAGCGATACATAATATCCCCGAAGGAATCGCAGTTTCCGTGCCGGTTTATTATGCTACAGGAAGCAAAAAGGAAGCGTTCTGGCTTTCATTTCTTTCCGGCCTTTCAGAACCGGTTGGCGCTATAATAGGTTATCTGATATTATCTCATTTTTTGAATGATCTTTTTTGCGGAATTATATTTGCCGCGGTAGGAGGAATTATGGTTTTTATTTCTATAGACCAGCTTCTCCCGACTGCTGAAAAGTATGGTAAACATCATTACGCCGTTTACGGATTCGTCAGCGGTATGGTCATAATGGCAATGAGTTTATTAATGTTTGTTTAGGAAGCAAAATGAATATCTATCCTTTGAAATTTACACCTATCTACAAAGAATTAATCTGGGGCGGCCACAAACTTAATAAAATTATGGGCAAGGATTTTCCTGCTGACAAAAAAATTGGTGAAAGCTGGGAACTTGTGGATTTGCCAAATGATAAATCGCAAATTGCAAACGGAGAATTCGCAGGCAAAACAATTTCGGAACTTCTGGAGAAATACCCTATCGAAATTATTGGCAAAAAATACGCTCCGCCATTCGGGCTATTAATAAAATTTATCGATGCCGCTGACGTGCTTAGCGTTCAGGTTCATCCTGACACTGAAACCGTACAGAAACTCGGAACCGGAAGCCTCAAGACCGAATGCTGGTATATTATTGATGCTGAAAAAGACGCCTGCATTTACAAAGGCCTTAAAAAAGGAACAACAAGAGAACAATTTGAAGAATCGATCAAGGCCGGAAGCTGCGCAGAGCTGCTTAATAAAGTACCGGTAAATCCGGGCGAGTGCCATTTCCTGCCCGGGATTGTTGATAGCGGAGATTCAAACGCCGTCAGACACAACGTACAGGGTTTTCGACTGGAACAGACTGCAAAACGGAAAACCCAGACAACTGCATATTGAGCAGGCTCTCGAGAGTATTCACTTTAATCAAAATCCGGATGTATTATCCGTTACATCATCAGGAAGACTGGTGGATTGCGACTATTTCAAAGTTGACAAGATCAACTCTTTAAAAAATTCATCTGTTGAAATTGCCAAAAGCATAATGAAGGTACTGATCATCATCAAAGGAAATGGAAAGATAGTTTCACGAAATTCAGAAAGTGTGGAATTTTCAAAAGGCGAGACTATATTAATACCGGCGGCATTTGAAGGTGAAATCATTCCTACCGTCGACACAACATATTTGCAAACCTCAATTTGAGTTTTGACAATTCAGGTATTTATGTATACAATACCGTAATGTTAAAACCGGAAGAAAATCCACCGACAATCTGGCCGCCTGATAAAAGTATAACAGACTTTCAGGGCACATGGTGGGTTGCGCACACAAAAAGCAGAAACGAAAAAGCACTCGCATGGCAGATGCAGAAGAAGAACATCTCCTATTTTCTTCCGATGGCTGAAAAAGTTTACAAGAAGAGCAGAAGAGTATTTCGTTCGATGCTGCCTTTATTCAGCGGATATTTGTTTTTCTGCTGCGAAGAGTCTCAAAGAATTGAGGTACTCAAAACAAATCGAGTCGCAAGTTTAATAGAAGTGAAAAACCAGGAACATCTTGTCCAAGATCTTTTGCCGATCGAGAAGGCGATTTTGAGCGGCGCCGAACTGGCTCCCTTCAACTATATAAAAACAGGCCAGCGATGCAAAGTTATAGCAGGCCCTCTAATGGGCACAGAAGGCCTGGTAACCAACGATCAAAACAAAACTAAGCTCGTCCTTCAGATAGATATGCTCGGCAAAGCAACCTGTCTCGAGATTGATTCTTCTTTGCTTGAAGTAATTCCTGAAAATACCATATAGTTAAGGAGTACTTATGAACTGGCTGAAAATTGTTGCTATCCTGCTCGTGATTGATGCTATTTTGATTTTATTCAGGCCTGATTTATTAAAGAAGTACGCGGCGATTATGGCAGAAGGCGTTAAAATATACATCGCAGCAGTTCTTAAAGCTGTTGTTGGCACAGTGTTTCTTTTCGGCGTATCAGATAGATGCACATTGCCACAGGTAATAATGATTTTTGGAATCCTCGCGATTGCCGGAGCCGTCTTTATTATAGCTCTTCCTCAAAAAGCACGAGCAATCACTAAGTGGATCGCAGTTAAAAACATTTTTATATTGCGATTATTTGCAATAATTTATCTTCTTGTCGCCGCAATTCTTGTTTATTCAGCTTAAAGAACCAGGTGCACCCTTAAAGCCATTATTGTAGCATTATCAGTATTAACCGCTCCCGGATGCGTTACATACTGCAATGACGGAGTTACGCTGACATTATCAGTAACTTGTGCATTATAATAAATTTCATAAACAGATTCGGCATCCTGTGTATATGTAATATTTGCCTGGTCGCTTATGAAACCTTTTGCAAAACCAAACCCAAGCACGTCATTGTCTCTGCCTTCGAAAAGCCCCTGGTATTGAAAACCCGCACTTACAAAGTTCGTCAAATCATTTGTTTTGCTCGGAGCATAGCCATAGCGGAAAAACATTCCAAATCCCTGTGTGTCTTCAGGATTTTCCCTATAAAGCATCTGGTCGAAAGAAAGATAAAAACCTCTGTCATCCCGATAAAGTCGTTGAGCATCTGAATTGGCTTTAGGCTGAGGGTCATACCACATGCCGAATCTGTAAGCCCCCTGCATCGGACCCCTGGCTGAATCAATTTCCGTAACGACCCCTGTTTCAGCTATACTGAAAAAATAATCTTCTTTGTGAAAAGCTGTTCTAAAACCTGTTTCCCTGAAATCGGCCTGGGCATCTGAAATGCCTGCGGATATATACCACCATTCAACAGGATTATAAAAAGCAACTACGCCTAAGCCTTCATCAGGAAATGGAATAGTTGGGTTATTCACCAAAGCACCGTTCATAAATTGAGAAGTCTCATCATTGGCATAACTGCTGCTGTCGAAACTGACATAGCAGCCTTTGCATTCGAAGCCGCCTGTAAGGTCGATTTTACCCACTCTCAAAAGAAGTGTATCATCTGCAAACCCCTGCTGATACCAGAACTCAACAATATCTAAAGACCTGTTGCCGTAAGCGTTGGTATTTACGCCGAAATAACTGCCGACAGAAAGCGGATCGATGCCGCCTTCGTGTTTCCAGCTTCCCCTTGCGTGTGTATAAAACATTGAATTCTCAAGGCCGAGGATTTTCTGGCCGTCAAATGTTAATTCAACATCATAGCGTCCTGAATATCTGCCTTTATGATTATGGGTACTAAGACCTCCTCTTACATTACTTTGAAAAACATGTGTTGTTGAAAGACCTAAATCAATACCGCTGCTTTCGAGGTTGTAGCCGAATAAATTTTCCCTGTCAATCAGACTATCCCCCGCATAAACATTGATGAAATTCAAAACAAAAAATAATACTAAAATAAAAAACCTTTTTTTCATTTCTGATATACCTCATACTAAACGTTACATTTTACTAATGCGTTATCGACAAATTAATGATATGGGTTTGTTACCTCAGAAACATCTCGACTATCGACGCTGCAATAAGCCCCAAAAACCTTTTTATCGGACTACGGACATTTTATTTCAACTCATTGCCAAACTCCTTTGTTGAATTTGTATAAAAAAAAGAGCAATAAACAGTTTCATTTTACTGTCTATTGCTCCCTTGCTGGCTTTTTAGCTTGCTGGGTCGCAAGTATTTTTTTAAATAATTTTTATTTATTCATAATTAATTTACCATTTCTTGTTATTCGTAATCTATAAATCGAATCTTCATGACGAATCATTATTTCATTATCGCTGCCGAACAATTGAGACGATTCGAGCAGACGCGTTTCTCGTTTATTTTTAATCTCCATAATTATTAAAGTCCCAAAAATCTTCCCGCCTGATAAACAAATAAAGTTATAATATAAGCCAATGCTGTCAAGCCGCCGAACTGAAGAATAGCCCATTTCCACGCTCCTGTCTCCGACCGAGTAACTGCGGCAGTCGCGACACATGGCGCACTAATCAGACAAAACAGCATTATGCAAAAACCCTGCAAAGGCGTATAATCACTGCTGAGTTTTTGCTGCAAGACAGAAAT
>JAKJEQ010000075.1:5098-10111 GCA_022705345.1 Planctomycetota bacterium
GCAAGAGCGCCAATTAATGCCGTTCCGATTTTATAATCGAAGCCAATAGGTTTTATTAATGGTTCTATCGCTGTTCCTGCCCTGCCGATTACACTGTGCTTTAACATAGCCGTCTGCGTATCTTGTTCATTCAAGTCAGCAAGTTTTGCTGTTTCAATCCGGGGATACCTCGCGGCCGCCCATAAAATTATCGAAAGCAGAAGGATTACAGTGCCCGCCTTTCGCAAATACAGCCATCCCCGCTCCCACATGTGCAGCAAAATAGATTTCATCGTAGGCATACGATATGGAGGCAGCTCCATAACATAAGGGATCGTTTCGCCTTTCAACAAAGTAATCCTCAGAATCCTCGCCATTATGACAGCAAGAGCGATTCCTATAAAATAAATCAGCCACATCACAGGCCCACGCAATTCCTCCCTGAAGAAAGCTGGAATAATCAAGGCGTAGATAGTTAACCTTGCGCCGCAGCTCATCAATGGCATAATAAGAATGGTAGTAATTTTGTTGCGCTTGTTTTCGAGGATTCTGCAAGCCATTATCGCGGGAACAGAGCAGCCGAAACCAATCAGCATCGGTATGAAGCTTTTACCATGAAGCCCTATTTTGTGCATAAACCTGTCTGTAACAAAAGCCGCTCTTGCCATGTAACCTGTTCCTTCCAGGATAGCTATTGCCGCAAAGAGCAGCAAAATATTCGGAAGGAATATAATCACACCGCCTACACCGCTGATTATGCCGTCAACTAAAAGAGACTTTAATATATTATCACTGCTCTCAGGCCAAAATCCTGCAACAAATCTTCCCAGCCAGCCGAATAACAATTCAAGCCCGCTCATCGGAAGTTCGCCAAAACGGAAAGTCAAATCAAAAACCAGGTACATCAACCCGATAAAAATCGGCAGTCCCCAAAATTTATGTGTAACAACCGAATCGATCATATCGCTTCGATTATGCCTGCTTTCGATTGTCAGTTTGACAGATTCCTGGCATGCACCAGAAATAAAACCATAACGCTTGTCGGCAATAACGATTTCCGGGTCTTCGCCAAAAAGAGGTCTTAGCCGAAGAATGCTTTCCATAACAGAAATGATTATTTCTTCGTTATTGATATTTTTGACGATATCAGAATCCTGTTCGAGCAGTTTAATCCATGTCCATTTATTCACCCCTGAATCGGAGAATTTTTCCTGAAGTTTTTCTACTTCAGTCTCAATCTCTTTTCCATAATTGATTAAAGATGAAAGTTTTTTCGGCGGTTCTTTAGAAGTATTAAGAACAACATCCAGAACTTCATTGATGCCTTTGCCTTTGTTGCCGACAGTTTGAACAATTTTAACACCAAAAAGTACCGAGAGTTTTTCAATGTCGAAAACCAGTCCTTTTTGCAATGCGATATCGCTCATATTTAACACGAGGACAAGCGGAACATCGAGTTCCATTAACTGCACCGCAAGATATAGATTGCGTTCGAGATTCGACGAATCAACGACATCAACCACGACATCCGGCTTTTGTTCTAATAGAAAATTTCTTGATACGACTTCTTCTGTCGAGTACGCGGTTAAA
The DNA here is from genome assembly GCA_022705345.1 of Planctomycetota bacterium. GTDB lineage: Bacteria > Planctomycetota > Phycisphaerae > Sedimentisphaerales > UBA12454 > UBA12454. The sequence goes on from JAKJEQ010000075.1 coordinate 6,668, forward strand.
CTGTAAGTGCCGGGTAAGTCAACGATGTTCAGTTCGTGTCCTTTGTATTGGCACGTCCCTTCCTTTTTCTCTACCGTAACACCCGGATAATTACCGACATGCTGGCGCATTCCTGTTAGACAATTAAATATGGTAGTTTTGCCGCTGTTAGGATTGCCGGCAAGAGCTACTGTAATCCTTTTTGTAATCATACCCCCTGACTTTCTAAAGGTTTGACAACGACCTTACCCGCCATCCCCCTTCCGAGAACAATCCTCGAACCTTTTAAATCTATCACAAATGGACCGGGATGGCCGTTGTTTATAATCCTGAATTGAGTTCCCGGCAAAAGCCCCATCGCGGCAAGCCTTGCTTTCAAAGCCTGACCCGCTTCAATTTTTAAAAGCCTGACGCTTTTTTCATTACCAGCGTCCTTCAAAAAAATACGTTCATGCCCCATTGGTTTTTATACACCTTTCGAACGGCAATATTTTTGAAAATCAGCGACGATGTCCGTTCCTTTTTCGCTGTAATTTGTCGAAAATTCTGTGAATTTTAAAAGTCTGGAAATTACAACAGGCCCCAGAGCGTGTTCTGCTTTGCACGCAGCCTGCTCGGCTATTTGTTTGTCAACCCCCAGAACATTGATAAAAAAGGATTCTATTATGTTGTGCCTGCGAACGATAGATTGAGCCTGCTGGAATCCTTTATCGGTCAGCTTTATATACCCATACGGCTGATAATCGATTAAGTCCTTGCTGTTCAATAACTTAAGAGCACCTGTTACCGATGCCCTGGCAACGCCGAGAATCTCTGCAATATCTCGACTTCGTGCGACTTTACCCTTTTTGCTAAGGTTGAAAATCGCTTCGAGATAATCTTCCAGCGAAGAGCTTAATTGTCGATTTTGAACCATAATAAACACCCAGTTTAGTCTTATCTAATATAGTTAGGTACGCCTAACTTTGCAAGTACATTTTTATAAAAATTTTAAATTTATGGAAAAAAGATGTTTTGTGGGGTAAATTTATCAAATTTGATTCGTATATATAATGCATTAAGGATGATTTTGTCATAGCGAGGACCCCTTAGGTGGACGAAGTTTACCCGCCTACGGCGCGGTTTACCCGCTATGGCGGGCAATCCCGATTCTACGAATTGGAAGATTCTAAAATATTTTTCGGATTTTTAAATGGCTAAAAAGGATATTCCTCAATTAATTAAAGACAACCAGGTAAGAACAAAATGGTTTTGGCTGGGCACGATATTAATTTTATTATTATTATCGGCGATTCTTCTGCATGATATAGGCCGTCCATTTTATGGGCTTCACAGTTGGGCACAGGCAAGCGGAGCATGGGCTGCTCGATCACATGTAAGATACGGTCTTGATTACACCAAATTTTGTTCTACATGGGCAGTCGGTATGCCCCCCGTTGAAAATCCCGATAGATACTGGGATCATCCGCAGTTGAACATTCTTATTGCAGCCGGTTCAATGAAAGTTTTCGGGATAAACGAATGGAGTCTGCGGCTGATAGACATTTTTTTAGCCGCGACCGCTTTACTTGTTTTCATCTTAATGGTAAAAGATATTTCAAATGACAAACTTGCTCTCTTTTCAGGATTTATTTATGCAGCGTTTCCCATCACAGGCTATTTCAGTATGGGTGGCTGGCCGGTACTGCTCGGTTTTCTTGCGATGTGGATGTATTTGATAATTGCAGGCCATACTTCCAAAAAAATTAAAAAGCTTCATTATGTTATTTTAGCTTTATCTTTATTTTTCACAATTCAGTTTAGCTGGGTAGGATTTTTCTTCGCCATGGGCATTGGCGTCCACTATGTAATCGGATGTTTATTCAAAAAGAAAAAACCAAATTGGCCTTTGTTAATAATTCTCGCTGTTGCTCCCTTGCTTAGCATGGTTGTTAATTTCACCGTAATGGCCGCAGGTTATGGCTGGGATTTCAATAAAATTTCAACTTTATATAAATGGCGTTCCGCTAAAGGCGAAATGGAAGGAGTTATGCAGCATGGTTTCGATTGGCCGGCGTGGTTTGCAAGACTATGGCAGCATGCCGTTACCAATTTCACACTTACAGGCCTGATCATTACAATACTATACTTTGCATTTGTACCGCTGTTTGTTTTATCTTTGCCGAAAGATAAAAATGGAAAAAGAGAATTACAGTATCCCTGCTTCTGGCTGTTCTTCTTTATACCATTTTTCCAGCTGTTTGTCCTTAAAGGCTGTCTTTGGCAGCACCAGACGTGGGAAATGCCCTTAGCTCCATTTTTGGCGATTGCCGTTGCTCTTGCGATTATAAGCACAGGCACAATACTCAAACAGCTTGCGAATAAATATTTTGCATTAACAATTCAGGCCATTTTATTAGCTGGCTTATTGACCGCTTGCTTTTTCGGAACAAAATATTATTACGATGTCCGCTGGCAGCCGCCGGAAAAAATTGAATTCTTCAAAAAGCTCAATCGGCAGATTCCGCCCGATAAGGCCCTGCTTAGTTTTGAAGATTTTATTGTAAATCAAAACGAAGCCAAAGGTGGTTTTTACAGACCCGAAATCGCCTGGTATCTCGATAGAAGGATTACTCCCGCACAGTCTTACGAAGAGGTAAAGCAGTATGCCGCCACTGGCGAATATCCGTTTTATATACTGCCTGCCGTCAATGAATTAAAACCTTTAATAGTAAAATTAACACAGGAATATCCGTACGAGGTCGTCCCCGGCATTAACGGCGAAACTACAAAAGACGGCAAATTCCTCAAAGCCGGCATGTATCCGTACGTGATTTTCAATTTGACTAAATAATATTCTGCTTTTCTGCTTTCTTGATATTTTGATGAAAATCGCCCGGCGATTTAAACCATATAAGCAATGTGGAAAAACCCCCAATTGTGAAAGCCCAACTGAGTGTAATCGCTCTGTCAATCAAAGCCGCCGCAATCCCGGCTTCAAATGGAACCCCCAAAACCAGTGCGCCAGCTCCAAGAATAACTTCTCGAATTCCAAGAGCGCCGGGAGTAAAATTCGCAAAAAGAACCAGATAGCCTAAGGCGCCAAGCACCAGAAAACCCGTGTTGTTAACCGCTACACCCATTGCATTATAAACAATGCCGATTCTTACCGACGAAAATATAAAATTAAAAAAAAGAAAAAATGAGGATACAAGCAAAGCCCTTTTATCTTTGATTACATTGCTGCGGCCTTTGAGAAAATCGCTTAATGCAGTAAAGAATTTAGAGTTGCTTTTGGGAATCGGCAGAGGAATAAAAATCAGAAAAATGGAACAAACACAGAATACAAAAAAAGAAGCCGCAAGAATTTGTTTGTTAATATCGCCAAGACCATAAACAAAAATTATAACCGCCAGACCTAAAAATGACGCTATGGCCGAAACAAGCAAAGTCAAAAAAATCGTAAATGTGCCAAAATGAGAAAAT
>JAKJEQ010000076.1:0-283 GCA_022705345.1 Planctomycetota bacterium
GAAGATCGGGACCGGTTAGCACGCAAGATTCGCAGACCTGTAATGGAAGTAATTTTTGTATATAATCCGCAAAATGGGATGCTTTATGTGCATGCAAGAGGCGATAAATTCGCCAGAGCACTGCAGGAAATCTTCTGCAAGGAGGTTCTGGAACTTGAGGGTATTCCGGATGAAAATACAAAAGTAATTGATTTATCTGTACTTAAAAATCCAAATTTCCGTTTCGTCACAGATCCGGCCGACAATATTGAATTTGTGATCCTAAAAGGTGTGGAACTGCATT
>JAKJEQ010000076.1:293-10051 GCA_022705345.1 Planctomycetota bacterium
ATCCAAGCATAGCTTCTGAAAGACTCGTTTTTGAAATGATGGATAAAACAATCGACTCATTTGATGTAAACAGGGATGCGGTACATATTAAACGAGCCAAAATTAAAGCAAAGTTTCGCTCCAATGCAGGTCAGCGGGCTAAAGAAATCACTTTCTTTTTAGCTGCACCCAATGGCTGTACATTGAATGAAATACCACATCATAATGTTATAAAGCGATACCTCAGTAAATGGGGCTTCGAGAAGAATCTTCTGTTACAGGAGGATGCGGCATAATGAAACTTGAAGAACTTTTGCGTTTTCTTGCCAGGGAAATTACAGGTGCCTGCGGCAATATAACAGATTATGATCAGGTCAGCCGCTGGCCCAAGGGGCAACTTGAAGAACTAATGAAGTTGGGTGTTATAATTGAGGCACCACCCGGAAGTACTGCTGTCTGCCGCAAATGCGGTGAGGATTGTTGCGTTGAGCCGACGATCGTGACATATCCTGACAATCGAACCGTTGGTCTGTTTTCGTGCGGTCAGGATGGCCATAGTATCGAATTATCCATGGAACATTTTAAACGATGGGAAGTTTTGCCGGATAAACTCGCGGAGCTCGGATATGAGCCGCCAACTAAAGATGAGGAACTGACAAATGAAGAGGCGGCTGAATTATTGGGTGGTGGTATATCCGCGGCAACAATAAGTAAATGGGTAAAATCGGGATTGATAAAAGAAAATGGTCGTAGCGGCCGCCAGCATCGAGTTCTCAAATCGAGTGTTCTCTTACTTAAGGATAAACGCGAGAAAGAACAAAAGATCGAAGAAGCCAAGGACTTTATTAAAGTTCAGAATGGTAAGAAGAAAAGCCGATTAATTGCCTAAAAAGCAAATGAACTAACTTTAGGACCCCGAAATTCTATTCGGGGTCTTTTTTTATGCGCATTTTCAATGGTTTTCAAGTCCAAGTCGAGTCCTGACTGATTTTCATTTCAATTTTTTTCAAATCAAAACTGCATTTTAAAGTCAAAAACCAACAAACTAAAAAAAAATTAAGTTTTTTTAAAAAAAGTTTGAGTCCAACACGTAGCCTGAAACTTTGACTTTTTAAAATCGCCTGCATGAATGAATTTTCTGAAAAATCAGTTTCTGCGGCGAAGTTGGACAAGCAGACACAGACAAATTTGCTGGCCGAACAGACCAGCATCGTTGCACGTCTTGCTGAGATAACAGCTATTCTAAATGGCAACAATCCGCCAGCAGTTAAAAATAAATCTGCTCCGGCAAAATCATTTCCTACAGATTTTGACCGTAAAGCTTATGCAATCGGATTAATCTGGCGGAATCCATCCATATCGACACGCGAGTTAGCCCGCAAAGTTGGTGTCAATCACAGCACATTGTTTTTACCAAATTGGTCGGATGTCGCGGCAGTACTTCGCGCTCGTAAGAATTTGTCGCTCGACCATTATAAAGACCACCATATCGATGAGGACATGGAGGACAGCGATGAACTCGACCAGTAACTCAACCACCGAGATGATAAAATCCTGCATTTTTGAACTGATTTCCAGCATTTTCAAAAATTCACTCAACCACTGCGCCTTATTACGGAGGCACTTAATTATGAGTATTGATTTAAAAACTGAAAATTTAGTAACACTGAACCAGGCATCAAAGCTTCTGCCGAGAGTTGATGGCAAAAGGATTCACATTTCGACTTTATGGCGATGGTGCAAAAAGGGGCTCAAAGGAATTAATCTCGAATATGTTCGCACCGGTTCAAAAATAATAACCAGTCAGGAAGCGATGCAGAGGTTTTTTGATGCACTAGTCAAACTGGATAAGACACAGTCATCACAACCATTCGGTAAACCTGAATATCTGAAAAATAAATCACGCTCAGCGAAATCACGTCAGCATCAAATCGAAGATGCCAATAATATTTTAGTTAAAGCAAAGATTATTCAATAGGAGTTTTTAAATGGAAGAACAGACAAAATTAAAACCAGACAAAGCCCAAAAAAGGCTGGCACAAGAGGCGGAAAAAATGCGCAAGGGCAGAATACTTTTACGCAAGGTCGATTCGACTCTTAAAAGCAAAGGAATTCAAGCTGCTTTAAAAATGCTTATGAAGGCAAGACTTCAAATGCCAAACAACTCAATAGTTTGCGGCTGGTTTGAAGGTTATCGAGGCATGCTCGATGCCTGGCAATATCGAATGATGCCGGATGTTGTAGCAGAGTTTCAAAAGTTCGGGTTTCGCCGAGCTCGAACAATAGCATCTGGTTACGTTGTTAAAACTGCAAATAGAAATAAAATTCATTTTTATAATTCATGCCAGCGAACATTAGATGAAATGGCCGAGCGGAGCAGGCTTGCTATCAGTGACCAAGAAGGCGAAATGCCCCAAACACTGCCAACCGAAGTCCCACTTAGTGAAACATCCCAAGAAGAAATAGAACAAGGTGAAAAGATTTAATTTATCGAAAGGAAGAATATGTCGGCAAACAGAAGTAATGAAAAACAAAACCACGCAAAAAGGATAATTTAAAATGGAAGATACCAACACAATAAATTCAATGTTCAATATCGCTAATGAACCTATCGAAAAACAGGCCGCCCAGCTGGCGGATTTTATTGTCAAGGAAGAATCACAGATAGAAACTATAGATTCTGCACTGAAACAGCGTAAAGAAAACCTTGATGAATGTAAAACACAACTTGCCAAGCTATTAATACAGGCGGGCCTTGAATCAATCAAGCTTGAAGGCGGTCTGACACCAAAGGCAAAAATTGTCCGCAAGTATTTTAAACAGGCCGGCGTTACTGATGAAATGCTCTTTGAATGGCTTAGTAAAAATGACCTCGGCGGCATCATTCGACCAACCGTTTATTTTAATACGCTGCAGTCTGCATTAAAAGATTTTGAACTTCAGGGAAATGTCCTTCCATCCGAGCTTTTCAATACCCTTGATACGCCGACTATCACGATGTTTGGTAAATCAAAATATCTCCAGAAAACAAATGCCGAAACCTCTGCGGCTTAAATCAGAGGCATAAAAACAGTTTTTCAAAAGAAAGGTACACAAATGACAACTAATCAAATCACAAAACAAGAATCACAGCCATTGGCGACGACGAACGATATTGCCGAAATGTTTGGCCAGTCTACTTTGCAGTTACCAATCGGCGCTCCGCTTCCTCAGGCCCGGATCATGCGGGAAAGTCCTCAGTTCGAAATGCCCGATGGCAGCTTTCAGAAGGAACTTACCGGGCATATCATTTATTACACAAACAGCAATGCCTATTATTCGGCGGCATTCGGTGAAGGTGACACATCAATACCAGACTGTTTCTCATCAAACGGTATTTCACCGGATGGCGGGAGTAATCAGCAGTCAAAATTCTGCCGGGAATGCCTTTTAAATCAGTTTGGTTCCGGCAATGATAAGAGAGCAAAAGCATGCATAAACTTAATAAGATTATATTTACTCCTAGATGGCGATATCCTTCCTACATTAATTAAGGCACCGCCATCGTCGCTTGGTAAAAGAGATTCTCTCATGCGGTGGCTTACATCAGCGCCGAATATTGCGTCAAAAGCAGGTGTTGGCACAGCATATCAGCCCATTAAAGTTAAATGCAAACTGGTTCGCAAGGATTTTGAAAGCGGTTTTAGCGCAAGCATACTCAATCTTGAAACCATTCGTGTTCTAAATATTAAAGACCCCGCGGATATGGCTGAGATCCGTAAACTCGCGGCTCTTACCCGCCAGTTCAAAGAAAACTACCTTGGCCGCATAGCATCAGATATCGCGGCTGAAAAGAATGATCAATCAACAGACTCCAATACTGAACAGATTCCGGTTTAGGCAGACAAGCGGATTTTGCCATTTGCCGCCAAACTAAATGGCATTTTTTAGGAAAATATTTTTATGAATTTATATCAACATCAAATTCAAGGCATCAACATTGGCATGTGTGGCAGCCATGCATTCTTCTGGGACTGTGGTACCGGTAAGACCTGCCTGATGATCTATTTAATCCGGCATTGGAAGGCTCAAGGTGTTGGACCGGCTCTGGTTGTTTGTCCTTTATCGATTATTGAATCAGCATGGCTTGCTGATATTTCCAAATTTGCACCTGAAGGATTTTCAGCAGTCTCGCTTTGGAGTAAAAACTCAGGCGAGCGCAGCAAGCGATTGGCAGAAAACCATGATATTTATATAGCAAATTTCGAGACGTTCAAGTTCCTTTATCCTGAAATAGTTAAAAAGCGGTTCGGTGTCCTGGTAGTTGATGAATCCAGTCGCATGAAACAACATGACAGCCAGATTACCAGGGCACTTCTTTCACTTGCTGGTATAAATTGCCGGGCTAAAAATGATAAACGATACCAATCTGACTGGATAGTACCTCATCGCTACGTGCTATCAGGTACACCAGCACCAAACGATCCCACTGAATATTGGCCCCAGATTAAACTCATTACCGGGTCTGGCAATAAGGTGTTCCCGGACAATTATTATGCCTTTCGGGGATACTACTGCTATCCAATTCCTATCAGTCCTGTCTGTAAGAAGTGGGTCTTTAAAAAATCCATGCAAAAAGAGTTCATGGAGAAGATGGCTGAAATCACCCATATCGCAAAAAAAGAAGATGCTGTCGATTTGCCAATGCAGACGCATATTGTTCGCAAGGTGTATTTATCAGAAGAAGAGCAAAAAGCATATGACACATTAAAAAATGATTTAGTACTCCGGTACGGCGATCAGCAGATTCTGGCAAGCTCTGCCATTGTTGAAATCATGAAGCTTAGGCAACTTACCAGCGGTTTTGCTTACACTGATACCGGCGTTATCGAAACTGGAACAAGTAAATTCGATGAACTCAAACAATTGCTCGAGGAAATAGGTGATAACCAGGTAATTATCTGGGCCAATTTCCAATATGAAATTTCACTATTGCTGAAAGAATTGCCCGATAGTGCTGCTTTATGGTCACAAACGCCGGATCGTGAAAAAACAATCTCTGATTTTAAATCAGGAAAGTTCAAATATCTTATCGCACATCCAGCATCAGGGGCACATGGACTTACATTTACCAATTGCTCATATAATGTTTATTTCTCGATGAACTACAGTTACGAACTTATGGAACAAAGTATCAATCGTACACATCGAATCGGCCAAACCAAACCCGTTACATATTTTTATCTATTAGTTCCAGAAAGCATAGATGAGGCTATTTTTCAAGCAGTTCATAAAAAACAGGAATTATCAAACAGTATTTTAAATTATTTAAAATCTCCTAAGGAAAATACGAATGTCAAAATTAGAAGCACAGATTCAAAAAGAGATTCTAAAGTTCCTGCGCAATCTGCCGCAGTGTCTGCCATTTAAGATTATAGCTGCAAACGAACGTGGTGTGCCGGACATACTTTGCTGTATGAACGGAACATTCGTCGGCTTTGAAATAAAGCGGCCCGGCGGCAAAACTACAAAGATTCAGGAAGTACAACGAGAACGCATAATTTCCGCGGGTGGTCAGGCGTATGTGGTTTGTTCTTTAGAAGCTGTAAAAAATATTATCGAAAGGTTTTGAAATGTTCAAACTTATTAAAATCGGAAAATATTATATGAACCCCGATCATATTGTAGGAGTGTACGCAACCACAAAGCAAAATCAATGTGTTATCGACACCGTCAATAATGTTGGTGAGGATTCGGGCTGTTATTATGTCGATGGTAGCGTTGAGGAAATTGTTGCGCAGATACAGACGCAGGTAGGATGACAATGAATAAATTCAAACGATTAGTTTTTGCTATATGGTGTGCATTTTTGGTGATGCTGATGCCGGGTATGGCGGAAGAACTGATGCATAAACATTGGCCGCAAGCAGGAGAAAAAGCTCTATGATTTCTGAAAGCATACTTAGTGACGAACAAGAAAAGGCGGTAAATATGGCATTGGATGCTATAAAAGCCGATGAGATGCTCTTTAAAATCGGCGGCTATGCCGGCACCGGCAAGACAACGGTTGCAAAAAGTATCGTTGATTATTTTGGCCGTGTGATCTGTTGCGCGTTTACTGGTAAGGCGGCATATCGACTCCGAGAAAAGGGACTGGCCAACACATCCACAATCCATCGTGCCATTTATAGGTATGATGCATCAACGATGTCATTCAAACTCAAAAACGACGAAGATATCGAGGGCAGTTATTTTCTCATTGACGAAGGCTCGATGATCAGCGGTGAATTGTGGCGTGACTTAAATTCATTTGGAAAACCACTCATATTACTTGGCGATCCTGGCCAACTGGCGCCCATTGGCAGTGACCCGGCTTTGATGCGCGAGCCCGACGTTGTGTTGCATCGTATTCATCGTCAGGCGGCAGGTTCGGGTATTATCCAGTTTGCCACAAACATCAGATTGAACATTCATAAACAATACATGGATTACTCAAATGTTGATATCGTTCGTGAACGAGGACCGTCAGATAGCGACTTGTTTTGGGCAGATATTATCCTGTGCGGCTACAACGGAACCAGACACCATCTCAATAAGACAGTTCGCAGGCTTCGCGGCCTTCATGGATTACTCTGTGTTGGCGAAAAAATTATAGTTGTTAGCAATAATTATGATTTTGGCGTATTCAACGGCCAAATCCTCACCGTTCAATCTATTAAGGAACAGACCAGAGAACAGACTATTGCTTTATGCAGCACCGACGATGGTGTGATACTGGAGCTTCCGCTTCTTAATGATGTTTTTGGTGGGAAAATAAAACCATTCTATGACGCTTCTGTGGTAATGGCCGACTACGGCTATTGCATTACCTGCCACAAGTCGCAGGGCTCTGAATGGGATAACGTCATTGTTATTGACGAACAATGCCAGAAGTGGGATGCCACGCGATGGCGTTACACCGCTATTACCAGGGCGGCAGAGAATCTTAAATATTTTGTTCAAAAACCATATTACTGCAGGAGCGAAAATGGTTAATGACTTTTTGACATATCTGGGATTGCAATTTAAACAGGAAGGCTCTCAGCTGGTTATTGACTGTCCTCAATGCGGCAAGGAAAAGCACTGTCATGTAGCGCCGGATAATGGACTGTGGCATTGTAAAGTTTGCGGCGCAAAAGGAAATCCATACAGAATGGTGGGATTCTTAAATCCACAGTTTGATGCACATCGTATTTTTGAAATACTCGAAAGATTTGATTTGCATCATAGCGATAATCCAACTGCAAAGAACAAAAAGAGTACATCCCCGAAGATAACCCAGGCCGATATCCGCGAAATTACAGATTCCGAACTCGATACTATCTGTGAAATAAAGAAGATTGATAAAAATAGTCTACTGAAATTTGATCCATGGGCACACATTAATAAACCATGGATGCTGCTGCCGGCATTTTCGCCGGAGAATTTGGAGAAAGCATGCGGCTGGATGCGTATTCATTTGACCGGTGAGAATATTTTCGTCGGTTACGACAACCATCGCCAGCCCAGGATGGAAAAATATCCTATCATCTCCGGCTCAGTTCACGGACTGTTTGGACTAAAGTGTCTCATGCAAGAGCAGCCCCAGACTATTATTTTCGCAGAAGGATGGCGCGATGCACTGGCGGCGATATCATTGGGCTATGCAGCTACCGCTTCCAGTGGTGGCGCTTCTAAATGGGATGATTCATGGCTGCCGGTCTTTAAGGATAAAAACGTCTATGTAATCATGGATAGAGATGATGCCGGAGTCAATGCTGCACAGAGAGCTGCATTTGCGATTTTTAATGTTGCAAAGTCGGTAAAAGTTATTGAACTGCCATATGAACTCAAAAAAGACCATGGCAGCGACCTGTACGATTATATTTGCAAAGATGGTCACACTAAAACTGACCTTGATAAACTCCTGTCGGATACCAAACAATGGATGCCGGAGGATGATGAAACAGAATCATCAACCGATAATAACGAACCTGGCAAAAGTAAATTTATAATTCTTGAGAATGACCATGTAGATACCTTTTCTAAGGCATTTGAGAAATGGAGTATTGAAAAATGCGATGTTCGTCATCGTTATAACAGCATCGATGGATGGTCTATTTTTAATAAAAATAGATACCAACATGTCCCTGATGAGGTAGAAATTGAAAAATACGTCCGGCACTTCATCGCTGATGAGGTTCGCATAAAAAAACGAGTTAAACAGGAAGATGGAACATTTACTTATGTAAAAAATAAACCGGATAGTAGCCATAAGTCACGAGGATTTGTTTCAAATATAATGGCGTGGCTGAGAGATTCAGATAGCGTCCATCTATTGCCAAGCCAGGCTGCACCATGTTCATTGAATGGAATGCTTGATCCACGTTTTATAATTCCACTAAGAAACGGTCTCTTGGATTGGAGCACATATCCCTATAGGTTTTTTCCGCTCAGTGAAGATTTTTATACATTTAATTATCTGCCATTTGATTGGAACGGTCTTAAGGATAGTGAATTATGGATTCGGTATGTTGTTGAAGCGACAGACTGCAATGAGGAACTGCATGATATGCTGCAACAATGGTATGGCTACTGCCTTATGAAGCATGATCAGAAAGAACAAAAGTTCCTTTTGCTTTATGGAGAGGCGAAAACAGGTAAAAGCGTCTATTGTGATGTGCTTGTTTCACTCCTGGGAATAAATAACTGCTCGACAGTACCGCTGTCAAAATTTTCTGAAGCACACTATACCATCCAGACATATGGAAAAATGCTGAATGTATCTGATGAATCCAGCAAAATGCTGGAAGAGGAAGTTGAAACAGCATTAAAACATTACACTGGTGGTACGCCATTTAATTTTAAACGTCTCTACCAGGAACCGTTCTCGGCATATCCAACTGCCAAGATAATGATTGCAACTAATAATTTGCCTCGATTTGGGGATACATCGGAAGGTATATGGCGCCGTATGCTGCTTGCGCCATTTACTCGCACAGTTCCCGAAAACGAACGCATTAAAGGACTAGCCGAAAAAATAAAAGCAACAGAAATGGGCGGTGTTCTTAAATGGGCACTGGAGGGAGCAAGAAAACTGATTAAAAACGGAGGTTTCGTTGAGCCGCAAATCTGTAAGCAGGAGCTTGAACGATACAAAAAAGAAGTGCATCCGGAATACGTCTTTCTGGATGAGAATTTTAAAAGCTGTGAGAATCTTCCTGAACTGTCGGTGCGATGTGATGTGCTTAGAAGTTGCTACAACAAGTGGTGCGAATTACATGGTCATCGTCCTGTCAGTGATACTCGACTGGGTCATTCTGTAAGAAAAATGTTCCCTAGTGGCATCCGTAAGCGGGCTCGCAAGTCAGGAACATTAACTTACATTTACGAGGGGGTATGTATGACGATTGACTCCGAATTTTATACCGAGGTGGTCTAAATGGCTGAAATGTTCTCGACTGTTCCCGATTTGTTCCCTGGCAAGGGGGGAACAAAAAACGCAATTGGCCCAACTGAAAACGCAGTTGTTCCTGAGTGTTCCTCACTTTTATCTACAAAAGAGGAAAAAACGGAAAGTAATAGTATATATAGGCGTATAAAAGAAGATATAGAAAAAGTCAGGAACTCAGGAACACTTTCTCCAGAGGTTTGCGTCGCCAATTCGCAAGTTGAGTTAACTCCCCAGAAGGAAAAACAAGCCATGGCAAGCCCGCTGAAAAATCTTTTCTGGTGGGATGTGCTGATGGGTTTCTGGATGTTTGCCGAGGATTACAAATTTG